>JAFTHJ010000072.1 GCA_017457465.1 Clostridia bacterium
CGACGAGTCGGCTGAAGCCGAGGATTCCGACATTGATACGCAAGAAGAAGCGGAAGAAGATGAAGAGGAAGAGGAAACAGATTTCAAGAGCTACCGAATAAAGAAATCGGACGGCAACGAAAATGTTGAGGACACACTGAAGAATCTTTTCACCTCGGAAGACGACAACAACGATAAAGAATGAAAGGCAGGATAATGATACTATGGCAAAGATAATCGACGGAAAAGCAATCTCGGCGCAGATTCGCGCGGAAATAAAGGAAAGGACGGCTGAATTTGAGAAGAAGAACCGATTCAAGCCCGGACTTGCGGTAATAATCGTCGGAAGCGACCCCGCCTCACAGGTATATGTGAGAAACAAGCGCCGCGCTTGTGATGAGGTAGGATTTTACTCCGAGGCATATGAGCTTCCCGAAGAGACTACTCAAGAGGAGCTTATGGCGCTCGTGGACAAGCTGAACGCCGATGAGAAGATTCACGGAATTTTGTGTCAGCTTCCTCTGCCCCGCCACCTTGACGAAAACGAAGTGATTTTGAGGATATCTCCCGCCAAGGACGTTGACGCTTTCCATCCCTACAATGTGGGTAAGATTATGATTGGCGACTACGATTTTCTCCCCTGTACCCCCGCGGGAGTTATGGCTCTGCTCCAGAGAAGCGGAATCGAGATATCGGGCAAGGAATGTGTTGTTGTCGGTCGTTCGAATATAGTTGGTAAGCCACAGGCTATGCTTCTGCTTCACGCGAACGGAACCGTGACGGTATGTCACAGCCGCACCAAGAACCTCGCGGAGGTCTGCCGCAGAGCCGATATTCTGGTTGCCGCGATAGGCAAGGCGGATTTCTTCACCGCCGATATGGTCAAGGAGGGTGCTGTTGTTATCGACGTAGGTATGAACCGCCGCGCTGACGGAAAGCTCACGGGTGACGTTGATTTTGCCTCGGTCGAGCCGAAGGCTTCCTATATCACCCCCGTGCCGGGAGGTGTCGGTCCTATGACTATTACTATGCTTATGCAAAACACCCTCACCGCCGCCGAGCGCTCGGTGAAATAAAGAATAAAAAAACAAAAAGCAAAAAATATGCGAGGGAAACCTTTTAAGGAAAGGTTTCCCTCGCGCTCTCTTCCAAACCTTTTAAAAAAAGGTTTTTAGCATCCTATTCATTGTATAATTAAGATTTGAGATTTACTTGAAATTTTCCTCGTATAATTTGGAAGAATATACTGCCGAGGATATAAGGGTTGAACCGAGGATACCTGCCGCTGCTTGGATAGCATTTCCAACCAGACTTGCGGCGGCGCCCATACCAAATCCGAGTATAAGGGCTTCAAAGAGGAAATATCCGCCAACCATCACCGTCTCCGCAGCAAGTGCGGCAACAAGTCTTGGAATAAAGTCAAGCTTCCGTGATTTAATCGCGAATTTGATAGCTCGATAGACACCGTATGCCACAAGCGCCATCAATGCTTTTATTATAAGCGTAGCGGGTACGTATGTAACATATCCCATAAGGAAATCGGCAAGAGCCGTTCCGACACCCGCCGCCACCGCTCCGTATATCGGGCCGATAAAATATGCCGCGAGAATCACGAATATATCTCCGAGATTAAAGTATCCGATAGGCAACGG
Source organism: Clostridia bacterium (assembly GCA_017457465.1). Lineage (GTDB taxonomy): Bacteria > Bacillota > Clostridia > Oscillospirales > CAG-272 > HGM12713. The sequence goes on from JAFTHJ010000072.1 coordinate 1,632, forward strand.
CACGGCTATAAAGGTACACACACAGGCAATCGCCGCAAATACCGCCGTCATGCAAACCCGCATAGCCGCGGATTTTTTCTTTTTAATTGGTTCTGACACAAAATCGCCTTCTTTTTTAAAATTTTATACCATATTATAGCACAATGGAAATACGATTGCAACTGTAAATTGTAACAATAAATTTATTGCGAAAAAGGCTTTTTATATAAAATCAAAACAAATAAAAGGTGCGCCACGCAAGACTGCGAGACACACCTTTTTTTCATCATTTTACTACTCCGCAACAAGCACCTCTGCGGTAAGACAGGTATCCCCCGCGGTGTTAAGCGTTTTAAAGTAATATCTTCCGTCGGCGTTACATCCGTGGAATGTCAGAGTATCACCGAGCGCCGATTCGTGCAGAAATTCAAGCGTCATCTCACGAATTGAGCCTATCTTTTCTATCGGCATAAAATCGCAGAGCATATTCGGATATTTTGTATTGTTCATATGCATATTGTAATCAATATCCGAATAGCGAATCTCGCGTGTGCCGAGAATCTCGGTCTCGGGTGAGGACGGCTTTATTCTGCGCGGAACATCTATTGCGAGAGGCTCATCCGACTCAACACCCAGAGAAAATCCGTCGGCGCGGACAAACCTCCTCGTATTCAAATCAACGAGCGCCCAGAACGAAATCCCCTCGGCGATAAGCTCCTCGCCTCTGTGAATATCAAAGCATCTCAAAAAGGTATATCCCCTGCTATCACAGGTCCACGTTCTGACGCTTATCTCATCATACGCATGAAGCTGCGCGTGGAATATAAGCTTTATCTTACTCAAAATAAAGGCAAGTCCCTGCTCGTCTCTCATTTTATCGAGAGTATTGTCCGCGCTCTTCAGCTGAAGATTTGCCGTCTCCTGCATATATACAAGTATCTCTGACGGTTTGACACATCTTGTGGCGTCCGTGTCGTGCCATTTTACCTTATAATTTTCTGTGTATTTCATATCATTCCTCCGTGTATACCTTATTTTACCACCGAAAAAAAGCAAATACAAGGAGAAACACTTTTATTTTACAATTATTTAATTTTTGAGATACTACGCCGTAACCGCTCCCGTCTGCATACCGTCCGTATCGTCGCGAATATTGCCGCTCTCGGTCTGTGCCGCGGCAGTTGCCTCGCCGAGCCCGAAGCTCACCGCGATAGCATTGTTGACCTCTGTCATAAGTCCCTCGTCAAGATGTCCCATCTTCTCCTTAAGTCTTCGCTTGTCAAGCGTTCTCACCTGTTCGAGCAGAACGACCGAATCCTTTGCGAGTCCGACCTTATCCGCATAAATATCAATGTGAGTGGGAAGTCTCGTCTTTCCGAGTCTTGAGGTAATCGCGGCGGCAATTACCGTGGGACTGTATTTATTCCCTACGTCGTTCTGAATGATAAGGACGGGACGGAGTCCGCCCTGCTCCGAGCCAACCACGGGGCTCAAATCGGCGTAATAGATATCTCCTCGTTTAACACTCATTTACTGTTACCAAGCCTTTCTTGGATATCCGCATATCCAAACGTTTTCCGTACAAGTATATTTTTACCGTGCCTACCCCGTCTTTAAACACGGAAAGCAATATTTACCCGTGGAATTTTTATCCTGTTTTTGTATAGGATACGACAGAAGCCCCCTCTATGCCCCGCCGTACCCTATTATTATTTTATTTGCGACACCGAGAAGTTGTTAATTTGAATCATTCGCATATTTACACTCTAACGATAGGAGATTACATCATAAAGCCCCCCGAAAATCAAATCACACAAAAAATCGGAAGCCCAATCCCTTTTGTTTGAAAAGGTTTGAAGGGAGTTTGAGGGGAACTTTCCTCAAAAGTTCCCCTCAAAAAACGCATCCCCGCATTCCCACGACGATTGACAAAAGGTGCTATATGTGATAAAATTAATATGATAAAATTCGGGAGGTCTGAAATGAAAACCAAACTGTCTCCAAAATTCTGGTGCGCTCTGACTCTCTTCAGCCTGATAGGTCAGATTGCCTGGGTAGTTGAGAATATGTATCTCAACGTATTCATATATAAAATGTTCGGAGCGTCGGCGGCGGATATTTCGCTTATGGTCGGCGCGAGTGCCGTCGCGGCGACACTCACGACGGTATTTATCGGCGCACTTTCCGATAAAATCGGAAAACGGAAGCTCTTTATGTGCGCGGGATATATACTCTGGGGAATATCTATTCTCGGATTTGTATTCATCAGAGCCGAGGTAATAAACGCTATTATCCCCGCCACGGTATCGGTTGCAACGGCGGGTGTATCTCTGGTTATAATCCTCGACTGCATAATGACCTTCTTCGGCTCGAGCGCAAACGACGCGGCGTTCAACGCGTGGCTGACAGACAGCACCGACAGCACAAACCGCGGAGCGGCAGAGGGAATAAACGCAATGATGCCCCTCGTCGCCATTCTCGCGGTTTTCGGCGGATTTATGGCGTTCGACCTCAATAGCGCCGAGAGCTGGATATGGATATTCACGATTATCGGAGCTGCCGTAATACTTATAGGAATCCTCGGAATATTTATCATAAAGGACTCGCCCGTATCTCCCTCGGAGAGCGGATATTTCGGTAATGTAATACACGGCTTCCGCCCCTCGACGGTAAAGAAAAACCCCTCTCTTTATCTCTATCTTCTCTGCTTTATAATCTTCAACATCTCAATTCAGATATTTATGCCCTACCTCATCATATATTACGAGGTATCGCTGGGTATGGCGGATTACGTTTTCGTTATGGCACCCGCCATAATTATCGCCTCTGCCGTGACCGCCCTGTGGGGTAAGGTGTATGACAAAAAGGGCTTTTCGCTCTCCGCCGCCCTCTCTCTGCTCTGGCTCTGCGCGGGATATATAGTCCTTTTCTGCTTCAAAGCCACTCTCCCCGTGTTCATCGGCTCACTTCTGATGATGTGCGGATATCTTGCGGGAATGGCGGTATTCGGAGCGAAAATAAGAGACCTCACCCCCGTCGGCAAGGCGGGAAGATTTCAGGGCGTGAGAATATTCTCTCAAGTACTTATTCCCGGCATCGTCGGTCCCTTTATCGGAAAGAGCGTTCTCGCCAACGCCGAAACAATAGTCAACAACGACGGAACCAAATCCTTCGTTCCGAACGCGAATATCTTCCTTGCCGCTCTCGCGGCGGCACTGCTCACATCGATTATACTTATATTCGTGTCAAGGTCACAAAAGCCACGACTCTGCAAAAGCTTGAAAACTCCCTTTGAGGAAAACAGCGATGTCTCGTGGGATAGCGAATATCCCCGTCCGCAAATGAAGCGAGAGTCATATTTTTCGCTCTGCGGAGAATGGGAATTATCGGTAAAACACGGCGAAAAGCAGACTCCCCTCGGAGCAATACGCCTTCCATTCCCGCCCGAATCAAGACTTTCGGGAATAGAGCGGGAGCTGAAAAAAGTCGAAAAATATATCTATAGCAAGAGCTTCGCCCTGCCGAGTAATTTCGCAAACGAACGAATTCTGCTCCATTTCGGAGCGGTAGACCAGATTGCCCGTGTCTTCCTCAACGAAAGACTTGCGGGAGAGCATATCGGCGGATACCTTCCCTTTTCGCTCGATATAACCGAGCAGCTGTGCGAGGGTGAAAACACACTCACTGTCGAGGTCGAGGACACACTTGATTCCGAGCTTCCATACGGAAAGCAAAGGCGGAAGCGCGGCGGAATGTGGTATACCCCGATAAGCGGAATATGGCAGCCCGTCTGGCTTGAATCGGTTCCCGAAAATCACATAAAATCATTGAAAATAACGCCCTCTCTCACCGATGTAAGAATAGAGACGGTCGGCGGAGAGAGAGAGAAGCTGCTTTCGATAAAGACAGCTGACGGAGTAAAGGAATACCGCTATGGGGGAGACTCTGTAACCGTAAAAATCGAGTCGCCGATTCTCTGGACACCTGACACTCCATATCTCTACGAATTCACATTGAGCGACGGAAAAGACAGTGTAAGCTCCTATTTCGCCCTCCGTGAGGTATCTGTCAAGGAAATCGGCTCAAGGAGCTATATCTGCCTTAACGGTAAACCCATATTTTGCCACGGTCTGCTCGACCAAGGCTATTTCAGCGACGGAATATATCTCCCCGCCTCTCCCGATGGATATCTTTACGATATTCTTACTATGAAGTCGCTTGGCTTCAATATGCTCCGTAAGCACATCAAGATAGAGCCCGAGCTCTTCTATTATTACTGCGATAAGCACGGAATGCTCGTATTTCAGGATATGGTCAACAGCGGAAAATACAGCTTTATTATCGACACCGCCCTCCCCACCGTCGGTATGAGACGCGGTATCACGCATAGAGCGTCAAAGCGCCGCCGCGAAATATTTGAAGCGGAGGCAAGAGCGGTATCCGACCTGCTTTACAATCACCCGTCGGTAGTCTATTACACAGTCTTCAACGAGGGTTGGGGACAGTACGACGCCGACAGAATATACGGTGAGCTGAAGGCACACGACGGCACACGCATATGGGACGCAACTTCGGGTTGGTTTTCGGAGAAACAGAGCGATGTTGTAAGTGAGCATATATATTTCAAGAAAATCTCTCTCTCGCCCTCGCCGAGCCGTCCTCTGGTGCTATCCGAGTTCGGCGGATATTCCTGCAAGATAGAGGGACACTCCTTCAATCTCGACAAGACCTACGGATACAAATTCTTCAAAACCGAGGAGGAGCTTCTCGCGACGCTCAAAGCGCTTTACCGCGACGAGATAATCCCCGAGATAAAGAAAAACGGTCTTTGCGCCACGGTCCTGACACAGGTCAGCGATGTCGAGGACGAAACCAACGGACTCCTCACCTACGACAGACAGGTTATAAAGGTGAACGAGAAAAGAATGAAAGCCCTCGCTAACGAAATATATGGGGCGTTCCAACAGAACAATTAATGCTTATTTTCCCTTTTTTGTATTGGAGGTCAATATGATTTCAAGCTATATAAAAGTAACAGATGCGCCCTATTTTGCCAAGGGTGACGGAAAGACTAATGACCGCGCCGCAATACAGTGCGCGATAGACGCGGCTCACGCCGCGGGAGGCGGAACAGTAGTTCTTGACACCAAAAAAACATTTGTCAGCGGAAATATCGTTCTCAAAACAGGTGTAACTCTGTTTTTTGAGGATGGCGCTATCCTCAAGCAAAGCCCGAACCCCGATGATTACGTTATCCCGAAGGGTGACGAATATATCCCCTACAGACCTAAATACGGTCACAATTCGATGGAGGGCGTAAGATGGGGACATACTTGGTATGAAAGCTATCCGCTTATCTATGTGGGCGAGGGCAGCGTGAATATAAAAATTACGGGAAAAGGAATTATAGATATGACTCCCGGAGAGGATTGCGACCACACTATGCACATCTGTCCCATCGGCTTATACCGTGTCAGTAGATTTGAAATATCCGAGGTCACTATTCAGAATTTCAGCAATTACGCCCTTATGCCCTACACCTGCAATGACGGTATTATAAAAAACCTCATTATCAGGGATTGCCGTTGCCGAAACGGAGACGGAATCTCTCTTATGAACTCGCAAAACATCCGCATAACGGGCTGTAATATGATTACGAGTGACGACGGAATATATGTGTTTACCTCATATAAGGACCCTCGCGGGGGTAGCTGGTGGAGCTCCGACGAGCCTCAACCCAGCCGAAACATCGAGATAGACCACAACGACTGCAATGTCACCAACCTAAAATGCACGGCTCTCGCGTTTATTCTCTTGGGTTCAGCTTGTCCCGACCAGAGTCTTGTTGAGGCGAGTAACATCTATATTCACGATAACCATTTCAATACTATGGGTATCTGGAATAACGATCCCTTCTCCCCGCTCTCAACACCCTCGTCCGCAAGGGATATCCGCTTTGAAAACAATGTAGTGGACGAGATACAAGATAATTTTTTTGAAACTCCGCTTACTAATACAAGCTTCCGTAACTGTACCCCCGATTTTCTCAACGGTAATTTCGAGGATATAGTTGCGGCGCGGAAAGTCTGATTTAGAATATGATAAAAGGGCATCCTGCCTCTCGGCAGGATGCCTTTTGCTTATGCTGTCGGTATATTTTAACCCCGAGGGTAAAAAACTACTAAAAAACTCTCGGAGGTATAAATATGTGTACCGCGATATATGAAAACCAAAACCGTCCTCTCTTTGGCAGGACGCTCGACCTTGAATATTCCTACGGCGAGAGCGTGGCAGTCACGCCGCACCGCTTCCCACTCGAATTTATATACGAGCCGAGAAACGCCGCTCACCTCGCTATAGTAGGCACGGCGCACGTCAGTGGGGGATACCCGCTTTATTACGACGCCGTAAACGAGTCGGGACTCGCCGCGGCGGGGCTTAATTTTCCCGATAATGCCGTCTATCACCCCCGCCGAGATGGATTTTACAATATCGCTTCATTTGAGCTTATACCTTGGCTTCTCTCGCGGTGCGAAAATCTTTCGGAGGCGGTGCGGCTTCTGTGTCATACAAATATAACCGCCGACGCTTTCTCTCCCTCGCTCCCGCCAACTCCCTTGCATTGGCTTATCGCCGACAGAGGTGGCGCCGTCACGCTTGAAGCGACCTCGCGCGGCATACAAATATATGACAATCCCGTCGGTGTTCTGACAAACAATCCGCCATTTGAATATCATCTGACCAACCTCGCAAATTATATGGGAGCAGACTCCCTGCCTCCCCAAAATACGCTCTACCCCTCGCTTAAAATCACACCCTACTCGCGCGGTATGGGCGGCTTGGGATTACCGGGGGATTTTTCATCAACCTCTCGCTTCGTCAGAGCGGTATTCGCAAAATCGCACACGGCTCACGCGCAGAACGATACCGATAATATCGGCAGATTTTTTCATATTATGGACACAGTAACACAGCCGCAAGGATGTGCGCTCACCGAGGACGGAGCGCCGATATACACGGTCTATACCTCTTGTGCCGACCTGTTGTGCGGCAACTATTATTTCACCACCTACGGCTGCAGACAGATTCGCGCCATATCCCTCGGCTCACTTGCGCTTGACGGAGACAGCCTGATATGCTATCCTATGGAGCGGGGCGAAAATATAGATTATCTCTGAACAATGGGGATTGACTTATCCGCAACCGATGTGCTATAATTAAGTTGATAGGTCAATTATCATTGAAAGGGAGATTACTATGAAAAATCACGGATACCGTCTGAAGCTTTTTATATCGCTGTTGCTCGTTATATCCACATTGGCTCTCGCGGCTTGTGAGAGCTCTGATTCGGAGCCGTCCGCCACTGAAGCCACTACCGCCGCAAAGGTCGGATTCGATACAACGGCAACAACCACCCAAACAACAAAGAAAGAACCCGATTTCAATTACGAGTTTCCCGTAGGTCTTGAGCATCTCAACAAGGTTGAAAACTCAAAATTCTCATTCAAGAGCGTTGTTAATACCTCGATTTCCTATTCCGAATACCGAGATTTCAGGTCGTGCGCCACTGCCGAATTTTTCGTTCCCGGACTTGCCGAGGGCGTTATTCCGCAGGGAATGGATGTCTGGGAAGAAAAAGGTCTGCTTCTGATATCGGGATACTTTAAGGACACCTCGTATTCCCCCACATCGGTGGTTCTCGCGGTCGAGCTGACAACAGGAAATTATGTCGGTGAGTACTATATCAAAAACAAGAGCGGAAGCAACCACACAAGTCACGTTGGCGGACTTGCCGTGACAAACAAGAATCTCTTCCTCTCAAACAGCGGAAACCTCTACCGCATTCCCCTCACCGAGCTTACATCGGCAGGTGCGAAAGGCAATATAACTATTAAGGAAACCATTGCCACCCCCACAAAGGGTTCATTCTGCAACTATTCCGAGGGTATTCTCTGGGTTGGTGATTACTACCTTGAGGGTGACGACTCCTACAGCACACCTTCTTGGAGACATATGACCAACCGAGCGGGTGAGGAGTACGGCGCGTGGTGTGTCGGCTATAAGCTCTCGGGCACGACCGAGAACGGATTCACCTCGAGTCAATGGAGCAGCGGTATGAGCTACGCCACCCCCGATTACGTGCTTTCGATAGAACAGTGTGTTCAAGGATTTACCGTTTACGGCGACTATATCGCCACGAGCTGTTCCTACGGCAGAGCGGCAAAATCTCACGTAAATCTCTATGAAAATATTCTCGATACATCATCTCATACCACCACAACACTCAACGGAAAATCCGTTCCCGTGTGGTTCCTCGACAGTAAGCTTGATTGTGATTCCTACACAACGCCCCCTATGTCCGAGGCTCTGGCGGTTTATGGCGACTCAATACTCGTTCTCTTTGAGTCGGGAGCGTCCTACTATAAGGATAACGGCGGAATGCACCCCACCGATAAGGTCTGGAAAATGACGGTGAAATGATTAAAGATAACAATATCCCCGACAGACAAATGTCTGTCGGGGATTATCTTATTTATCAAAATATCTTTCCTTCGTAAACCTCAAAAGCTCGTATATTCTGTTACCCATAATGATATTATAGCCAATATCTGTCATCTGCTCCCAATGCTCACGGTTGTCGTGCGAGGCGCGGAGCGTTTCGGCGTAAATACGATGATTTCCCCTCAAGGGAGAGATAACAGGCTCAAGCGCTTCCCTATCCTCGGGATTATACTCCCCTCCGCGCAACGCGGGCGGCATATGGTGTTCCGCAAGAAAAGCGACAGCTTCCCTGATTCCCTCGGCATCCATTATTCCGTGTTCCTTAACGGCACGAGCGAAATAAGGAGCGCACAGACCGTGGCGGCGGAACATTTCTCTTTGAATATCATACGCTCTCTGCAGCTTATAATTGTATGGTATAAGTACGGTTCGGTAGGCGCGATACCTTTCTATAAGAGGCAGAACTCCGTACTCCCACGAGAAATCGTAAGCCTTGTCAAGTGTTATAAAGACTCTGTCCTTTGCTATTGATATAAGCTCTCCAAGCGTCGGCACGGCATACTACGTAAGCTCTCCTTGCGCCGTAATAAGACGCAGGCGGCGTATCTCCTCAAGTGTCCACGCGTGAATCTCATCGCTCTCGGGCATCCAGCTCTCGCCCGACTCTCGAAGCATTGATATATTGGTGGTTCGGGTAAGTGTGTCGTCGTGCATTATAACAAGCTCCGAATCCCTCGTCGTGTGAATATCGACCTCGAGAATGTCCGCCCCCGCGAGAATAACGCTTAAAAAGCCCTCTATCGAGTTCTCGGGATATATCTCATTTCTGTCTCCTCGGTGTGCGCAGCTCATAAGTCTGCCACCGGGGGTGTGGAACGCCTCCCATTTCTCCTCGAAATCAAGCATACGCGCATCGGGCTGCCACTCACCGCTCCACGCGGGAACAAAAGCTACGATATTTTTCAAAAGCTCCTCGGTTCTCATTTCTGTTCTCCTTTTCAAGTCCGCAGTTCGCTTGGATTATTGCCTACTCATTATAACACATAAAAACCCCCAGCGCAATAAAATTCCTTGAAAAAGAATTTTTCTTATATGCTTACCATTACTTTTTAGTTAATTTTCTGCGTACGCCATTTCCATCATACGAGTGAGCGCCTTTGCATCTTCTATACCGCAGCCCTCAAGCTTTCTGCCTGTGAGAAATTGCAGGATAGGAGCGGGTTGCTCCTCCTCAAGCTCAAGCTCAACAAGAGTACCCGCAGTCCTCTCGGAGCATTTTCTTACACTCTCCTTGTCCATACAAACATATCCGTCCTCTCCGTATATCTCAAAGAACATAGGTGAATATTTCGTAACGAACGCGGACTCGTTTATCGCGATAGCGCCGCTTTCAAAGCTCATAACCGTAACCGAATTGTCCTCAACGCGGTCGGAATTTTTCGCAAGTGCCTCCTCACTCGTAGTTGCGACGGTAAGCGCGGAGTTTGCGGTGACAGGCATACCGAGTATCCAATGAATAAGATACATTCCGTGCGCACCGTGGTCTATCATAGCTCCGCCGCCACATTGCTCTCTGTTATAGAAATGAGCGGGAAGCCACCCCTTGACGCTTCCGGAGTGACTTTTGTGATATCTCACGAGATTTATCTTTCCAAGCTCACCGCTATCCACTACCCTTTTTACCGTAAGACAGTTGCTCTTGAACTAAAGCGGCATAGAGATAGTAAACTCTACCCCGTTTTCCGCAATATCTCTCTCTATCTCCTCGCACTCCCCAAGCGTTAGCGCGAGAATCTTCTCTGTAAATATATTTTTCTTTGCGTTGGCAATTCTTATTATATCCCGCGTGTGGTCCTTTGTAGACGAGCAAACAATAACCCCATCAGCGTCACTTGCGAGAAGCTCCTCCGCCGTTGCGAATCTGGGAATATCAAACATCTCCGAGAATTCCTTGGCAAGTTCGTCGTTCTCCTCGTAGAAGCCTATAACATCCGCACAAGAGAGAGCCGCGTTTGTGTAATCCTTGGCGTGAACATGCCATACTCCGTATATAGCTACCTTCATCAGAAATACACCGCCTTTCCTGTTTTCGCGGACTCATAAATAGCCTCAAGTATCTCCGATACAACCATTGCCTGTTGCGGAAGCACTACGGGCTCGGTGTCATCTATTACCGCCTGTATCCACCTCGCCGCCTCTATCTCGGCAGGTGTCGGATTATCCCCGTCATAAAAGGCTACTCCACCCGCCTCGGTGTTCACCGTGTTGTCTATCCGCCTGTCAAACTCGACCGAATTTATTTTCAGCTCGTTTCTCTTTATAGAAAGCCCCGCGCGGCTTCCGCATATACGGCAGCTTCCCTCCTGAAACTCGGCGTCTGTATTGAGCGCCCAGCTTGTTTCAAGCATAATAGTGGCTCCGTTTTTCATTCTGATAAAGGCACACGCCGCCTCCTCAAGAGGCGTGGTACTCACCCCGTTATCGCCCCAGATATTCCCTGCCTCGGGATGCTCGAGCTTCTTGTGCGTCTGTCCGACAACCATTTCGGGCTCGTAATTGTCCATAAGATATAGCGTAAGGTCAAGCGAATGCGTAGCTATATCGATAAGCGGTCCTCCTCCCTGCTCCTCCTCGTTGAGAAAAACTCCCCAGTTAGGAGTTCCTCTGCGACGGATTGCCAGACAGTTGGCGTAATACGCCTCTCCGAGTCTCCCCGCGTCTATGTAATTCTTTGCGAAAACACTCGCCCCCTTGTGTCTGTGCTGATAACCTATAGTGAGCTTTTTTCCCGTTGCCTTTACCGCCTCGCACATTCTTCTCGCGTCCGCCGCGGTTTTTGCCATAGGCTTCTCACACATTACGTGCTTTCCCGCGTAAAGAGAGTCGATAGTGATATCGGCATGCTCTCTGTTAGGCGTACAAACGTGAACAACCTCGATTTCGGGATCACTTATCAAGTCTCTGTAATCAACATAAACCTTGGCATCCTCCGTTCCGTACTCTTCCTTTGCCGCGATAGCTCTCTCTTCAATAATGTCACAAAAGGCAACCATTCTGACATTTCCCAGCTTTGAGAGCGCAGGCATATGCTTGTGATTAGCTATACCTCCGCAACCGATAATTCCAACCTTTACTATCTTTTCCATAAATTCCTCCCAAAATTTTAAGATTTTCAACTTTATTGTAGACTTTCAAGCAAAAATATGCTACAATAAATTTGCCAAAAAATATCAAAAATTTGTTCTGTCGATTTTGGAGGCTAAATGAAAAAGAACGATATAATAACGGAAGCGCCAAGACAATTCGGTAAAGAAACAGAGTTTTTCTTCCAGTGTGTTCCGCAAAACACAGTATCCTGTCAAGCAAATGTACATAACGCCATAGAATTGCTCTATGTAATAAGCGGCAGCTATAGTGTCATTCTCGACAATTCGGAATATGAAATATTTCCCGGAGATCTTATACTTTTTTGCTCAAACACTCCGCATCACGCCGTGTCGGGCACAGCGGAGAAAAACAGTTATTATGTAATAAAGCTTCCACCTTCTTTTCTTATGGAGCTTTCGGGCAAGGAAAAAATGGCTGAATACGTTATGCGATTTGCCATCAACCGTCCCGAAAACAAATCCATATGGAGAAAGGATGAGCTTTCGGGGAGCCGTATGCTGGATATTCTTAATTCTCTGATATCCGAATTTCAAAGCAGGAAATATGCATACGATGCGGCTATAAAATTAGATATTGCCGCGCTTTTGTTGGAGATAATGCGCGAATGCCCACCAAAAACCCAACTCAAGCATCCACAGGTAGCCGAGTTGATTTACGCGGCTATGGTCTACGCCCGTGAGCATTATTCGCAGGATATAAACGAGCAGGAGTTGGCTAAAAGTCTTGGTGTGAGCTACAGCTATTTTTCCCGTTCCTTCAAGCAGATAACAGGATTGAGCTTCAAGCAATACCTCAACCGCACCCGAATAGCGTGTGCCGAGCAGCTTCTCGTCACCACAAAAAAATCGGTCACCGAGGTGGCAACCGATTGCGGATACAATAATGTGTCTTATTTCATAAGCGTCTACCGTTCCGTAAAAGGCAAAACGCCTTACTCGACAAAAAAATCAAACAAAAAGGAATCAGGAGCTGATTAATCAGCTCCTGATTTTTGTGAAACCCGCGCGGCTTCTGCTCCAACGAAAGCCCAAGTCCTCGGTAAGCCGTACAAGTCGTATTCACATAGATAAAAGGTCAATCGAAAAATAGCGTGAGTTATAGCTATATATCTTTATACATATCCTCGGGTATCTCCCTTGGAGCTTGACATAAATCACAGTCCGCGCGAGACCAAAGAAGCTTGAGAACCTCGGTTCCGCGAACAGTGTCAAATATTCCGACCTCGGCGTTGCCCAGCCGCGCGTTTTTCAGTACGCCAAGCTTTTCAAACACCCGTCTGTATACATCGTCATAGTATTCCGAGCCGCTGTGACAGTGCTTACGAAAGCTTATTTCGTGCCGCGTCCCCTCATAGTCAATGACAGTAAGCGGTATCGGCTCCGCAAGTCTGTTCGGAATATCGAGCATTTCATCCACCGCGTGAATATACGTATTTCGATTAAGCTTCACGCCAAGCAAAAGTATCTTCGCACCTTCATCATAAAGTCGCGCCCACACGCCGCCAACGGGACAGGGCGAGGTAGCCCTCTCCTCACCGCTGACAAACTCTCGCGCACGTTTGCCGAACGCCGCCACCGAGTGTGTGGGGTGAAGCGAACGGACTCCGTCGGGGCGAAACGCCGCCACACTTGGAAGCGCTCCTATGCAAGGGAGTGTTGTCCTTACATCGTATACGGGATTTTCCGCCGTGACATTGTTCCATGTGTGCGTAGGAACGACAAAAAGTCCGTCGGAAAGATAGGAACAAAAGGCGTCGATAAGTCCGTCGCAACCGCCCTCGACCTCGCCGAGCGCCCTCATTGAAGTGTGAACAATCACAGTATCGTCAGGCTTTATTCCTACATTCCTCAAAAAATTATGTATATCTCCGCATTTAAGCATAATAAATCTCCGTATTGCTTTTTGATATAGTCAGGCATTTACACCTTTAGCGAGATTAGTATAGCATAAAAGCGGATAGGTGTCAATAATAGGTGAAATATTCGCCTCCTCACATTTGCGAAGCAAATATTTCACACGTGCTTTAGCACAGTATTTCACTTGGCGAAGCCCTGCTTCATTTTTCATACACCGTAGGTGCGCTTCATTTCCAAACAAAAGAGCACTGCTCTCGCAGTGCTCTTTTGTTTGGGGCGTGTTGACAAAAAAGATGCCGCCTTATTTTTTCCTTTTTGCAACAATGCGAACGATAATTCCGAAGATAATTTGAACAGCACTTATACCAAGCGGAATAAAAAGCATATATTTTCCGATTTGTCTTACGTATATGTCATCGGAAATAAGAGCAAAAACGCCCAATAGCATTACAAACAACAGGAAGGCAGAAAATACCCAAACAAGAATTCTTAAAACAGTTCGAAAGGTACGCGAAAAATATCGTTCGGGAATGATCCATTCCATTAAGAAAAACCAACCTTCAATAATTGCATCGCCCAATAGTTCCAAAGGAAAAAACAAGCATCCCATATCTCCACCGCCTTTCTGCCATTTGACATTCATATCAAATATATTATATCACACTTTGGGGCGCTTGTAAAGAGTGATGTATCGGCTACGCCGAAGTGATGTAGTGCTATCGCACAGTGATGTATTGCTCCTTCGTCGCACAGTGATGTGATGTGTTCCGCATCCTCACGCGCGAAGCGCACATCACTGCCAAAGGCAACATCACGCACGAAGTGCGCATCACGTTCCGCGCAAGCGGAACACATCGTTCCAAAACAAAAAGCACCCGATTTGGGTGCTTTTTGTTTTGAGACGTGTTGACAAAAAAGATGCCAATAATATTACGACATTTTTCCATTCTTTATTTGTCTAATCAGCCACTTATCATAATCTTTTGGAATTTCGGGTTCTTTCAACAACAACTCAAAAACTGCAATAGCGATGGGGCAATTACCGCCATATTGTTTTTTTGCTTTTGTCAATAATTTTTCCCTCGTATAATTGTTTGACAGGTAGCAAAGATAGTACTCCGCAGCCATAACAAATTCTTCTTCATCACCCGAATGATAATCCTCAATCAATGCACGATGAGATTCTTTTAAATATTCGCTACTTTCAACATATTCTCTGTACAATTCCGTTAATTCAAGGCTTGCAAAACCATGCATAAGCTCGTGTGCCACTATGGAATAAAAGTCTACCGCTCCTGTAGGGCAGAAGCAAGTCAAAAAGGAACCGCCATATAATGTGAATGCAGTAGGTGCACTAAAGAATGATACGTAAATATTTGCATGGTCTATAACTGTTGAATTCTTCAAAACAGAAATGTTTTTAAAAAGTTTCTCTGTGTTATATCCATCCACTTCATTTTGCTTTTGCTCTATTTCAGCGCGAACCAATGGCATAATGCGATCATTGTATATATTTTCAAATGCTATGTTTTTCAAGGCAGTCAAATTCTTAACGTACACGTCAGCAAAGCCGTCGTTCAACCAGTTCAACACAGGATAAATGTAAGAAGCCGTGAAACCGTCTTTGATTTTTTCTTTTACTGTTCTTTCTATTTTGTTAGGATCTTGAAGAATATCAATCAAATCATCTAATGTCAAGCGTTCCAAATCACCGTCATAACATGCACTTATAACAAAACACATATTTGACATTCCAATACAGTTGTCTTCAAAATCATTCGGCAAAAGTGAGTTTATATGTTGGATTTCCTCGATTTGTTTTTCGTTCATCCATTTTGTATCGTTCAGCAACCGCTTTTGAAGAAAGCAAAGTGTATCAAGTGCGATGCTGGATTTCACTTGAATAAATTTCATTTGTTCTCCTTGCAACCAATATCAAAATCTTATGATTTATTATATCACACTTTTTCAAGTTTTTCAATATTCTTCTCTAAAGACGCACAGTAAAGGTTCACTTCTGCTCCCTTGCTCAAAAATGCCGATTGGCATCTTTTAATTAAAATTGCTTTTCGCCATAGCGAAAAGATACCTAACCTTTTCACTATTCACTATTACTTATTACTTTCCAAAAATCCTGCCATTTCAAGTAAGAGTGAAGAGGTAAGAGGTAAAAAGTAAAAATCCCGCACTTTCGTGCAGGATTTTTTGGAGGCGACACCCGGATTTGAACCGGGGAATAAAGGTTTTGCAGACCTCTGCCTTACCACTTGGCTATGTCGCCTTATGAATCAGCCGCCTTCGTCTCTCTGTCGACCGAGCGAGGAAAACGACCTTTATATTATCTGCGCTCCGTTCGGGGCGCATACTGACTAAATACGGGTACGGCAATCACTTGCGTACCCGTTTCTGGAGCGGATTACGGGGCTCGAACCCGCCACCTCGACCTTGGCAAGGTCGCGCTCTACCAAATGAGCTAAATCCGCATAGGTGGTGTATTGTGAGGAGTGGTGGCGACCCGGATGGGGCTCGAACCCACGACCTCCAGCGTGACAGGCTGGCGCTCTAACCAACTGAGCTACCGGGCCACAATTACAACGTGCGCAGATGCGCTGGTGGGAACAACAGGGCTCGAACCTATGACCCCCTGCTTGTAAGGCAG
>JAFTHJ010000073.1 GCA_017457465.1 Clostridia bacterium
AATAAAAAGAGTTCAGAGGAGACTCGGAAAAGAAAAAAGCTCCTTGACGCTTGTACTTCCGTATGAGGTCAAGGATATGGAGTATTACGAGAAATATTATGACGATATCATAATCCCCATAGAGGGAGTGCATTTCAAGTCGGCGATAGGGGCGAGAAACAGGTGGATGGTTGATAAATGCGATGCGCTGTTTGCCTATGTGGAGAAAAGCGAGGGCGGCGCGGCGGACTGTCCGACCTATGCCGAAAAGCAAGACTTGAAAATATTAAATTTTGCGATGAAATAAAGCAACCGCATTGGTAACGCCGTTCCCAATGCGGTTCATTCGTTTATTTTTCCTCATCGTCCTCATCGGAAATAATTTCCTTGACGGTGATTATCGCGCGTTCTATTCTGTGGTCACGAACCTCGGTAACCTCGACCGAGATGATATCATTTTCGGTGGTGAGTGTCGTGCCGTCCTCGGGAATAGAGCCTATCACGCTGAGTATGTATCCTCCGATAGTATCACAGTCGTGCTCGGAAAGCTCTCGGTCTATTGCCTTTTCGACGTCCGATATCAGGGCGAGTCCCGACACCGAGAACGTGACCTCGTCTATCTGCTCGATTTCGGGAGCGGATTCCTCTCCGCCGTCTTCCTCGGCGTATTCTATATCTCCGACGATACATCCGATAAGGTCGGTCAGTGTAACTATTCCGCTGATTCCGCCGTATTCATCCATAACTATCGCGAAATATTCCTTTCGGCTTCTCATATTTTTAAGAAGCACGTCGGCGCCTACCGTCTCGGGGACAAGATAAGGGGGCTTGATGGCATTTTCCATTACATTGTCAATACTCTTATCATCGAGTCTAAAATAATCCTTCGCGTTCAGCACTCCGACGATATTATCCACGCTGTCTCCGTATACGGGGAAGAAGGTGTGGCGTGAGTCGTGGATAGCCTGTGCCCATTCCTCGGCGGTGTCCTCTGTGCAGAGCATAACTATATCCGTTCTGTGAGTGGCTATCTCACCCGCGGTGGTATCGTTAAATTCAAAGACGTTCTGAATGATTTCCTTTTCGTCCTCCTCAATGGAGCCCTTTTCGCTTCCCGCATCGACCATAAGGAGTATTTCTTCCTCGGTTACCTCCTCGTCGTCATCCTCGGGATTTATTCCGAAAAGACGGAGAATACCGTTAGTAGTGGCGGTAAGCAGTCCGACGATAGGCGCGAAAACTACCGAGATAAAGTAAACGAGAGAAGCAAGTCCGAGGGCGAGTTTTTCCGCCTTTTTCATTGCCAGACGCTTGGGGACAAGCTCTCCGAAGACGAGTGTGAAGAAAGAGAGTATTATTGTTATAAGAACTACGGCTACCGTATCAAGTACGCCCAGAGGGATATTCCAGCCCGTTTTCATAACAAGTGTGACTATCTTATCCGAGAAGTTTTCTGCCGCGAACGCACTTCCGAGAAATCCCGAAAGGGTGATAGCGACCTGAATGGTAGCGAGGAATTTCGCGGGTTTACTTGTGAGCTTCGAGAGTTTTTTAGCGCGTTTGTCTCCCTTTGCGGTGAGCTGGGAGAGCTTTACGTCGTTCATACCGAGAACGGCTATCTCGGCACACGCAAATATCGCGTTGAGTGCTATCAGAATAAATTGAAATAATAACTGAAGTAGTATACTGTCCATTATATCCTCATTAAATCTAATTAATTATTTTCTTCGTTAGTATCGCTTGTGGGTTCGGTTTCCTCTGTTTCCTCGGCATCATCCTTATGCGATATCGGTCTGTGCCGACGGTGGAGCGTGTTTGAGTCGATATTTCTCGCGATAAGGCGTTTGCGAACCCAGATGTCGAGCAGGGTGTAAAGCACCGAGAATATCGGAACGGCAACGAGCATTCCGAAGGCTCCGAAGAATCCGCCGCCTATCATAACCGCGAATAGAACCCATATTCCGGGGAGTCCGACCGATTTTCCAACCACCTTGGGGTATATGATATTAGTTTCGAGCTGTTGAAGCACGATTATATAAACAACAAACCAAAGTGCCTTTATAGGACTTACAAGAAGTATCATAAACGCGCCTATGGCGGTTCCGATAAACGCGCCGAAGACGGGAATGAGAGCCGTGATGGCTATTATGCAGGAGATAACAGGCGCGTACGGCATACGGAAGATAAACATTCCGATGCAGCAAAGCACTCCGATTATGACCGCCTCTGTGAACTGTCCGACCACGAAACGGCTGAACGAGGTGTTCGCCATAGACATTACCGACATAAATCTGTCGACCTTTTTCTTCTTGAATACCGAGTAGAGAACGCTTCTGAACTGACGGCCGAGTCTCTCCTTTGAGGCGAGAATGTATATCGAGAAAACGATTCCCAAAACGATATCGAATACGGCGCCAACAGCTCCGCTGATGATTTCAAGCGTGATGCCGACGGTATCAGATTCGTTCTTATGAACGAACTCAATAAGCATATTGCTGACTGTTTCCCAGTCAATTTTGAACAGGCTCTCGCCCTCCTTGCCCGTTATCTTGGACATAATGTCGGAGAGCTTTTCGTTGAGCGCATCCATATAAGAGGGGAGGGAGACGGCAAATCCTTCGATGGTTTTCTTGAACTGCGGAATGATTATTACAAGCAGCAGCGCTATAATAATAAGTACGCAAAGTATCGCGAGAAGCAGTGAGACTGGGCGCTTCAGCTTTTTCCATACTCTGCCGCCCTTACGGTTGAGCGGGGCGAAGCATTTTTCCTCGATAAGCTTCAGCGGGATATTCAATATAAACGCCAGACACAAACCTATTATAAAGGGTGAGAGGACACCGAGAAATTTTCCTATTCCCGCGGCGACGACACCGAGATTGGCTATAGCCACCGTAAACAGAATGGAAGAGAAGATAATAAGCATTATCTTGAATGTTGTTTTTTTGTCGAGATTCATATTATTTCCTTATTTTGAGGTTGGTTTTGGCAAGGTGAAACCGAAAAAAACGCAAAAAAGCATAGCCTGACACCTTTCGGAGGCAGGTTATGCTCATATCACAGTATTAAGTTGCATAATCGACCGGTACAATCGGTACTGTCGCAATTATCCACGGTTTTACCCTTTCAAAAAATCAATCTCTTTATTTGCGGAACATACCGCATACACCACTATTATAGCAGATATGAAATGAAATGTCAATAGTTTTTAGCTTTTTATCTACTTTTTTGGTTTTGCCGTTCTTGCGGCACAAATGAAATCGGGACAGATATCCGTCCCGATTTCGTTTGAATAAAGACTTATGCGTTTTTATACTGCTTCAGCGCTTCCGCAAGCTGGTCGGGGCAGGATGTGGCTTTGAAGCCGCAGCGGATTCCCGCAAGACGCTCGATAGCGTCATCTATCTCCATTCCGACAAGCAGCTTGGCAACGCCCTGTGTGTTTCCCGCGCAACCGCCCGAGAATTTCGCTGATACTATTTTTCCGTCCTCAACGTCAATATCTATCTTTCTGCTGCAGACTCCCTTGGGAGTGTATGTGATGTGTTCCATATTTTATCCTTTCTTCTGTAATCTCTCTTGTCGCCCTCAAACGATTAAAGCTTCATAAGGATATCAAAGCTGTCGTTAAGGAAGCTCTGCATTTCTTCCGCCGAAAGCTTTTTCTGTGAGAGCAGACATACCTTGTAGATATAAGAGGCTATTGCTTCGCTCTTTTCGCTATCTGTTCCGACCGTGTCGGTAAGCTTTTCGATAAGGGGAGAGGCGGTATTAAGCACGATAGTCATCTCACTCGGGAGCGAATCGCCGTCAGCAAAGCTGTAATATTTCATCATTTCTTCCATTCTGCGGGATTGCTCGGAGATGTTAAGCAGGGCAGGGACAGAGGAATTCTTCAGAGAATCAAATCTGACCTCAAGATGTTCGTTTCCGCTCACCTTGATAAAGAGCGCCTTAAGCTCCTCGTTTTCGGTTACGCTTCCGTCTCCCTTGAGACTGTCGGCTATCTCGGAGTCAACTCGCACGAATTTGACACCCTCCATATACTGCTCAAGCATTGTGCAGAACTGCGATTCTATCGGGCGCTCAAAGAGAGCCACATTTATTCCCTCGGCGGTGAACATAGAGACATACTGCGCCTGAAGCGAGGCATCTGTAGCGTAATAAACGGTATTTTCATTCTTTTCCTTTGCCGCCTCAAGATACTCTCCGTAGGTCATCGTTCTGCCATCGGTAAGCGAGAGCAGAAGCGAATTCTTAACGCGCTCATAGAACTTTTTGTCCTTCATACAAGCGTAGTTGATGAAAGGACAGATATCCTTCCATATCTTTTCGTATTCCTCGCGTGAGTTATTGCAGAGGTAGTTAAGCTTGTCAGCTACCTTCTTGACGATATGCGCGGATACCATGGATACGTATGAGTTTGTCTGAAGATAACTGCGCGAGACGTTGAGGGGAAGCTCGGGGCAGTCAAGAACACCGCGCAAAACGAGCAGATAGTCGGGAATGACCTCCTTAATGTTGTCTGCGACGAATACCTGATTATAATAAAGCTTGACCTGACCTTCTATTGTCTCGTATTCATTCGCGAATCTCGGAAAATAAAGGATGCCCTTGAAGTTCAGCGGGTAGTCGGCGTTGATATGGATATGGAAAAGCGGCTCACGGTAATCCGCGAACACCTTTCTGTAGAACTCCTTATATTCCTCATCCGAGCATTCCGAGGGAGACTTCTGCCAGAGGGGGAATGTGTCGTTAACGCACTTTTCCTCACCGTCCTGCTTATCCTCTCCGTCGTCAAAATATATCTCGACGGGCATAAAGGAGCAGTATTTATCAAGCATTGAGCGTATCTTCGAGGCATTAAGATATTCATTCTCCTCGTCGGAGATATGCATTATGACCTCTGTTCCGTGCTCTGCTTTGTCAGATGCTTCGGTCTCATATTCACCCGCCTCATTACAGGTCCAATGGACGGCGGGAGCGTCGGTATAGGATTTTGTTTTTACCTCAACCGAGCTGCTTACCATAAACGCCGAATAAAAGCCGAGACCGAAGTGTCCGATTATTCCGTTCTTCGAGCTGTCGGACTGATTTTCGTATTTTTCTATAAAGTCGACAGCACCCGAGAGGGCTATACTGCAGATATATTTTGTAAGTTCCTCCTCGGTCATACCGATACCGTTATCGGCAACCGTGAGTGTTCCCGCAGTTTTGTCGAGCGTAACGGTAATTCTGTAATTCTCGTCGGTCTGCTCTCTGATACCTAGAGAGGAGAGCCTTTTGAGCTTGGTTATAGCGTCAGCCGCGTTTGAAACTATCTCGCGCAGAAAGATGTCCTTTTCGGAATAGAGCCATTTTTTTATTATGGGATAGATATGCTCGGTGTCGACCGAGATACCGCCGTGCCGTGTGTTATTCGCCTGATTGTTCATTTTCGCTTTGGTCTTCCTTTTCTTTTTCTTTTTCTTCTTCGTTGTTTTTCTTTTTGTTTTTAACTTTCTTTATAGCGTTTCCGAAGCCGCCGAAAAGCGACTTGAATATTCTTTCTCCGAGCTTTTCGTGATGCTCGTGGGGGTCGACGAGTAAATATGCGGGATAATATTCGTCTGTGCCGGTTGGCATTCCCTTTGCCTTGAGCTTGTTCTCAAGGAATTCGTTGATGAGCATAATAACCATAGCAAAGAGCGGAACGCCGATTATCATTCCCACAACACCGAAATATTCGCCCATTATGACGATTGCGACTATAACTCCGAGAGAGCTTATGCCCGTTGAGTTACCGAGTATCTTCGGTCCGATAACATTTCCGTCAAGCTGTTGGATAAGCAGGATGAGAACGAGGAATATAAGGGCTTTCTGGGGACTCGCGATGAATATGATAAATGCCGAGGGGATAGCTCCGAATATAGGTCCGAACACGGGAATGATATTTGTTATTCCAACTATTGTGGATACCAGAGGAGCATAGGGGATTCGGAATATAATCAGTGTGACGAATGTGAGAAGTCCGATTATAATCGAGTCCACGATTTTTCCGATAAGGAAGCTGCCGAAGGTCTTGTTGGCAAGTCTGGCGTATTTGAGTATACGCGCTCTGCCCTTATCCTTGAAGAGCGCCGCGGTTATTTTTCTAACCATAGCGTGAAGACGCTCTTTGTCTATGAGAATGTATATGGATATGAATATACCGATAATGGTATTCTTGACTCCCACGAAGA
Organism: Clostridia bacterium; assembly: GCA_017457465.1. Lineage (GTDB taxonomy): Bacteria > Bacillota > Clostridia > Oscillospirales > CAG-272 > HGM12713. The sequence goes on from JAFTHJ010000073.1 coordinate 6,201, forward strand.
GTCCGAGCGCGAATTCAGCGGCATAATCCATTACAGTTGTGAAGACATCACCCGAAGCGAAGAAGAAATCCTTCACGGCTTCGATTATAGCGTCTCTGTTGAGAGCCTTACCGATTTCGGGAATTGCCGAGAACTTATTGACTATCGAGTCTATTATTCCCGTAACCTCGTCAACATAGGTGTCGAACTTTGATGTCAGGTCCAAAAAGCTTTGGATAACCGAGGGAATCATAAGCATAAAGAACGCGACAAGAACAAGTACGGCAACGACATATGTAAGTATCAGGGACAGTGCGCGTCTGACAGCCTTATTCTTGAGTTTTTTGAATATTATGTATTCAAAGAGCTTCAGTATAGGATTGAGCAGATATGCGATAGCCGCGCCCACTATAACGGGTGTGAGCACCGAAAAGATACTTCCGAAAAATGCGGTTATGGCTGTGAAATTTGTGATAAGATATAATATTGTGAATATTACCGCGCAGGAAATACCCGCTGTAAGCAGCTTTTTCTTCTTTTCAGGTTCCAAGTCAGTTCACTCCAATCAAAACGGATTTATGACATACAAATATATTTTATTCTTTTTTTTATTTTAAGTCAATAGAAAACGACAAATATTTTAAAAAATAGGCGCTATAAACATTAATATGAAGAAATCGCTTGAAAAAAAGAGGCGTGTGTGTTAGAATAACAGTATCTATGAACAGTGTCGCTTTGCGACGGAACGGAGATGATTATGGAGTCTGTTAAAATAAAAGCTTACGCGAAAATAAATCTTCATCTTGATGTGGTGTCAAAATATGAAAACGGATATCACGAGGTCAGAACGGTTATGCAGAGCGTCTCTCTGTGTGACGAGGTTGAGGTTGCGCTAAACGGGACAGGGAAGAACAGTCTGTGGTGCGATATTCCGACTGTGCCGACAGATGAAAAAAACAGTGCGTGGCGCGCCGCGGATATGTTTTTTGAGCGTTGCGGACTCAAGCTTGGCGCGGACATAAGGATAAACAAGCGAATTCCCGTTGCGGCGGGAATGGCCGGCGGAAGCACCGACGGAGCGGCGGTATTCAAGGCGTTGAATATACTTTGCAAAGAGCCGCTGACCGAGGATGAGCTGCTTGAGCTTGGCGGAAAGCTTGGCGCGGACGTGCCTTTCTGTATAAGCGGCGGAACAAAGTACGGCGACGGTACGGGAGCGCAGCTTCACGGATTTCCCGAAATGCCGCACTGTCACCTCGTTATAGCTTGTGGAACAGAGGGGGTATCCACTCCTTGGGCGTATTCTGTGCTTGACGGACTTTATGGGAATTTTGCCGATGGGGAATACACGCCCTCCGATATAGACCGACTCAAGTCGGCTCTGGTGTCGTGCGACCTTAAGTCTACGGTAGATAATATGTATAATATTTTCGAGAGCGCGGTAGAGCCGCACCGTCCCGATGTGACGAGGATAAAAAACGCGCTTCTTGAGAGCGGAGCGCTCGGCGCTATGATGAGCGGAAGCGGACCGTCTGTTTTCGGTATTTTTGAGAATGTTGACCAAGCCCGTGACGCAGTGAGTGTGCTTGAGGCGATGAAAATACAAGCATTTGTGGCAGAACCCGTAAAAGGAATTTAGTTCGTTTTTTGATTAATCGAAGATAAGGATTCTCATATGAACATCTCCCGACGGATATTTGATTACCGTCGGGAGATGCTTTTATTCATACAAAAGGCTGATGCCCACGAAAGCCTTCTCCCAGTGGGGGAAAGCTTGGTTTTAAATGTTTGCCTTACGGTTGGAGTGAAAACAAGCGAATGAATTAAATCAAATACCGTAGGCGTATAAAATATCTCTTTTTCGTTATCTATTGACTTTTTTCTGAAACAGTGATATAATAACCGTGCTACATAATTGCATATTTTGATTCCACATATGGGAAAATACTTTGGCAAAAAGTGTTTTCTCTTTTACTCGTACCCGTATGTGGAGAGCAATTGTGTAGCAACAAGGAAGGGATTCACTTTTTCGGTGCGTCTCTCACGGGGCGCACTTTTTTATTTTAGGGGGTAAGAAATGAGGATATACAGAGCAACCTTTATAGGTCACAGGGAAATACACACAACGCGTGAGCTTGACGAGCGGCTTGAGTCGGATATCGAGGAGCTTATACG
>JAFTHJ010000074.1 GCA_017457465.1 Clostridia bacterium
CCCCACCCTCTTTTCAAAAATCTTAAAGCGGGGATATTATCTGAACGATATCACCGAGGGTTTGAGCTGTTTGAGGATTTTTGTGACGTAATCCTCCGCTTCAAAGACAAAGAGAGTTTTTTCCTCATCTTCGTCCTCAAAGACGACTATCCACACCTTTTTGTCGGTGTTCGGCGAAGACATACGGTAACTGTTGCGAGGCTGATATGCCTCGGCTTTTTTTATATTTTCCTCTGTTTCGGGTGCGATAAGGAGAATAGAGTCGGAATCTGCCGAGAATATTTCCTTTCTTCTGCTCTTACCGTATATCTTGGCAAGGGTTATCTCTGAATCGGACACCGAGTATTCGAACTCGACATTGAATATGCGGAGAATAATCCAGAGCGCGGCGGAGAGCAGAAAGATTACCACGATGATGAGCGCGCCGTTATGTTTATTGATAAAAGCGGATAGTATCCAGAGCAGAGTGATTATTGCGTATGCCGCTATTGCGGCTATCTTTATGATAAGGTTTTTCTTTTTGTTCGGTGACGGAAGCACGTTTTCGTAAAAGCTCAAGTCTGTCATTATTATATCCTTTCCTGCCATATTTATATGTATTATGATTATAGCACAAAATCTTGTGAAAATCAATATAAAAGAAAAGAGACGCTTGACATAATGATAAAAATGGTGTATGATAGTATTTGATACCAAATAACGGAGGTTTGAAATGAGAAAAGAAGAGCTTGATGCCGTGATTTCGGATGCCGTAAACGATTCTGAACTTCGAAGCGCGGAGATTCCCGCTATAGATTTATATGTTGACCAGATAATAAACCTTGTTGCCGAAAAGCAGAAAGAGGGCTCGGAGCGCTTTTATGATAGACAGCTCACCAAAACAATGATAAACAATTATTCCAAGGACGGGGTTATCAAGCCTGTCAAGGGAAAGAAGTATACAAAGGAGCAGATACTCCAGATACTCACCGTGTACAGTATGAAGAGTACACTGTCTATCGGCGAGATAAAGAGAATGCTCACGGGAGCCTATTCGATAGAGGGCTTTGACGGAGAGGCGCTCAACGAGTTTTACGACAGATATATGGATATAAAGGACGACAACCGAGTATATGCCAAGAGGGTTATTGACGGAATGATAGAGGCAAAGGGTATAGACGTTGAGAACGAGGAGGACTTTCTCGCGGCACTTGGCGGAATTGTCTCCTTGAGCGCGTTTTTTAAGAATATAGCACAGGCTATGATAGACGCGAAATATCCCGAGCCCGAGGAACCCGAGGAGGACGAAGACGGCGAGAATGCCGAAAAGTCCGAGAAGAAGAAGGAAAAAGAAAAGAAAAAGGCTCAAAAGAAGGAAGAAAAGAAGAATAAGAAAGCGGAGGAGTCGGTAACCGAAGCCGAGGTTGCGGAGGGCTGATTTTGAAGCGGCTATATAAAGGCAAAAAGGACGGAAAATTTTCCGTCCTTTTTGTATACTGTACGTCTAAATATTTCCTTTTCAAAAAGCTCTTGACAAATTCTCGTTTTTTGATATAATAATTTGAGACTGATTCTCAATTTGGAGGTGTCGTATGTCGGCGTATCATACCGAGCAGAAGAAAATGCTTGAGGATTTTTTGTCCCGCAACAGAGACAAGGGATTTACAATAGATGAAATAACAGAGGGGATATCGAGTGAGATGTCTTGCGGTGTGGCTCCCGCGAGAAGTACTGTATACAGACTTGTGGGAAGACTTGTCGCCGAGGGGCGTGTGAGGAAATTCGTCAAGCCCGAGAGCCGAAAGGCATCATATCAGCTGGTTACGTGTGAGCATTGTGACGCTCATCTTCACCTCAAGTGCGTTGAGTGTGGGCGGCTCTTCCATATGGACGAGGCTGTCTCCGATGAGCTTCTCGACCGCATACGCTCTTGCAGTAATTTTTCTGTTGACGAGGAAGAGACCGTGCTTTACGGCAAATGCGCGGGTTGTAATATAAAATAAAGGAAGAAAAAACGTGAAAAGATTTATTTGCATAATAATAGCTATAATTTTACTTGCGGCGAGTCTTTCGGGCTGCCGTTCACAGAAGGATGACGGGGTGACGGATATTGTGTGTACCGTTTTCCCTATATACGATTGGGTGAGAAATATAGTCGGAGAGGAGAGCGAGACGCTCACGCTTGAGCTGCTTGTCAAGAACGGAACCGACCCGCATAGCTATTCTCCCACACCCGCCGATATCGCGAGGATATCCTCCTGCGACGTTCTTATCTATGTCGGCGGCGAGTCGGATACTTGGGTTAGTGACGTGCTTAAGGGAGACGTCAACGAGGATATGAGAGTGATAAGGCTTCTCGACGCGTTTGATGAGGAGACAGAGGGGCACGATGGGCATAACCACGACCACACGGAAAGTATTTACGATGAGCATATCTGGCTCTCGCTCAAGAACGCGAGGGAGCTTTGCCATACCATATCCGACGAGCTTTGCGAGGAGGTTTCCGAGAGTGCCGATAGCTTCAAGGCAAATCTTGGAAAGTATCTGAACGAGATTAATACGCTTGATACCTCATATTCCGAGGCAGTGATTTCAGGAGAGAAGGATACTCTTATGTTTGCGGACAGATTTCCGTTCGGATATCTCGTCAAGGATTACGGACTTAAATATTACGCCGCCTTTGAGGGGTGCTCGACAGACAGCGACCCGTCATTCGAGACGGTGACATTCCTTGCCAAGAAGCTGAAGGAGCTGTCATTGGATTACGTGATAATTCTTGAGGGCTCGGACAGAGCCTTTGCCGACACCGTGATATCGGAAAGCGGAAACGACCGCGTTTCTATACTTATTATGGATTCTATGCAGTCTATAACCGAGACCGATATCGAGGATGGGACTACATATCTCTCGGTAATGGGAGAAAATCTTACTATACTTAAGATGGCTCTTGCCTGAAAGGAAGCCGATATGCCGCAAATAATATGCCGAGACCTTGTTCTCGGTTATGATAAAAAAATAGTCAGCAGTAATATTTCCTTTGAGATAAACAAAGGCGATTATCTGTGTATAGTTGGGGATAACGGCTCGGGAAAATCAACCCTTATGAAGGCGTTGCTCGGTCTTGTTCCTACTATGGGCGGCGTGATTGAACGTGCCGACGGACTCGCCGAGAGAGATATCGGATATCTGCCCCAGCAGACAGAGCTTCAGCGGGATTTCCCCGCCTCCGTCGAGGAGGTCGTTCTCTCGGGCTGTATAGGTCACAAGGGTTTCTTCCCGATATACCGTATGTCCGACAAAATACGCGCTCACAAAAATCTGCGTAAGCTCAATATAGACGGTCTGCAAAAGCGCCCCTACAGTGAGCTTTCGGGCGGACAGCAGCAGAGAGTTCTTCTTGCCCGTGCGCTCTGCGCGGCTGATAAAATGATACTTATGGACGAGCCTGTGTCGGGACTTGACCCTGCCGCAACGCTTGAGATGTACCGAATAACCGAGTCGCTTAACCGTGATGACGGAATGACCGTGATAATGATATCGCACGATATCGAGGCTGCCGTCAAGTACGCGACGCATATTCTGCATCTGGCTCACGAGCCGCTCTTCTTCGGAACCAAGGAGGATTATATAAAGAGCGGTGTGTACAGACGCGCGGGGGAGGGAGGAATACGTGATGAAAGAGACGTTTGACCTTCTTTTTGAGTACCTTTCCTATCCTTTTATAAGATACGCCCTTATAGTCGGTGTTCTTATCGCGCTCTCCTCGTCTCTGCTCGGGGTGATACTCGTTCTGAAAAGATTCTCGTTTATCGGAGACGGGCTCTCCCATGTAGCCTTTGGAGCTATGGCGGTGGCGTCTGTCGTGGGACTTTCGAACAATATGCTTCTCGTGCTCCCCGTGACAGTTGTCTCGGCTATCCTTCTGCTTCGTACGGGGCAGAATACGAGAATAAAGGGAGACGCGGCGGTGGCGATGATATCTGTCGGGGCACTCGCTCTCGGATATCTTGTGATGAATATGTTTTCGATGTCCTCGAATGTCTCGGGCGATGTGTGTGGCACACTCTTCGGCTCGGTCGCGATACTTACGCTATCGAAGCTTGATGTATGGCTTTGTATCGGAATGTCCGCCGTGGTGATACTTTTCTTCATACTCTTTTACAACAAGATTTTCGCGGTGACCTTTGACGAGAATTTCGCTGTCACAACGGGCATGGGAGTCAAGGGCTTCAACCTCGCCGTAGCGGTGATAACGGCGTTTATAATCGTACTTGCTATGAATCTTGTCGGCTCTCTGCTTATCTCGGCACTGGTCATTTTCCCCGCGCTTTCCTCAATGAGAGTTTTCAAAACATTCAAGTCGGTCATAATTTCCTCGGCGCTTGTTTCTGTGATATGCGCCTTCCTCGGAATAATGATATCCGTCCTGCTTTCCACCCCTGTGGGGGCGACTGTGGTCGCGATAAATATAGTTGCCTTCGGCGTTTTCTTCTCTGTGGGAGCAATTGTCCGAAGAAAATAAAAAAATTGCGGTGCCTCAAAAAGTGAGACACCGCAATTCGTTATTTCTTTTCCGAATATTCAAGCATGGATTTGACTGTTTTGATGTATTCCGTAGGGGACATATCGCACCTCTCCTTGAAGACCTTTGAGAAATGGTGGATAGAGCAGAAGCCGCACATCGATGCGATTTCCGTGCAGGAATACTTTCCGCTTCGGAGAAGCTCCTTTGAGGTGTCTATCCGCAGATTCGTGAGATGCTCCATAGTGCCGCAGCCGTAATGCTTCTTGAAGAGCTTTTTGAGAGTGGTCGAGCTTATCGAGAATTGAGCGGTTATATCCGAAAAGATTATCTTCTCCGAGATATGCTCCTTCATATAGTCGGATATGCGTTTTATGAGAAGCTCGGAGCGCTCCTCCTTCGGAACCTCGTCAAACTCACCCGTACGCTTTGGATTTCTTATCAGATGTATAAAAAGAAGCTCAATATAATTCCGTATCGCCTGTTCGGATGCAAATAGCGCGGGTGTGGGCTTTCGCTTCAGCTCTGTATCCATAACATATCCGAGCGGGTTCTCAAAGCTGGCTCCCGCCTCTCGGATTATCGAGAATAGGGTGTTGACCGAAAAGCTGTCGAACTCAAGCGGTCTGCCCGATATGCCGTAAAGCTCGGGGCAATCCGAGAAGAAGCTGAAAACAACAGAATTCGCCGCTTTTCCCCCCGCCGCGCATACGTTGTGGTATTGCTCGGGCGCGTGAAGAAACGCCTGACCGCGGGATATGATGTATGTCTTGTCGTTGTCGGTTATCTTGAGTGAGCCTCTGTCGCAATAAATTATCTCCCAAAAGGGGTGAGCTTCTCCGGGGTAGGCAAAATCAACGGTATATTCAAAATAATGTATGGAAACAACGCTTTCTATTTCAAGTGAGCGTTTGAGTCGAACTGCCGTATAATTCACTTGAATACCTCCAATTTCGATTTCAATATAATTATACCGCTATTTTCACAGAAAGTCAATATTTTTATTCATTTATACCAAACGTGCAAAAAATAAGTCTTTTTATCAAAAGACAAATTATTTGCCGTGTGATAGAATATAGTGGATATGTAATGATTCTAAAATAATAATGATTTGTAGGAGAAATGTTATGAGAATTATTGTTGTGGAAAATTATGAAGAAATGTCGGCAAAGGCTGCGGAGCTTTTCGCGGAGGTTATGACGGCAAAGAAGGACTGTGTTATAGGTTTGGCTACGGGAAGCACTCCCATCGGTCTTTATAACAATCTGGCAAAGGCTTGTGCGGAGGGGAAGATTGATTTCTCGGAGGTAACCTCTGTGAACCTCGACGAATACTATCCTCTCTCGCCCGATAACGACCAGAGCTACCGCTACTTTATGAACAAGAATCTTTTTGATAATGTAAACATCAAAAAGGAAAACACATTCGTGCCCGACGGTACCGCGAAGGACCCCGCGGCGGCTTGTAAGGAATACGAGCAGAGAATTGATTCTCTTGGCGGAATTGATATTCAGGTTCTCGGAATAGGCAGAAACGGACATATCGGCTTCAACGAGCCCGACGCGAACGGACTTTTTGCCGAGACTCACCTCACCTCTCTGACCGAGAATACCATCGAGGCTAACTCACGCTTCTTCGCTTCGGCAGACGAGGTTCCGAAACACGCTCTTACTATGGGAATCGGAAGCGTTTTCAAGGCGCGTAAGATATTGATTATGGCGAACGGAGCCGATAAGGCAGACGCTATAAAGAAGATGGTCGAGGGACCTATCAGCACTATGTGTCCCGCGTCTCTGCTTTGTCTGCATCCCGATGTTACGCTTATATGCGACAAGTCGGCTTACTCGCTCGTTAAGTAATAAATCAATAAAAAGAATGAGGACAGAGAATTTCAAATTCTCTGTCCTCGTTTTTTTATCATTAATATCCGTTATATCCCCAGTCCTTTATAAGTCGGGGATAATCCTTGTATGATATGTTCATATCAAAGTAGCAGGTGTGCGTACCTACCGTTCCGCCGTTGGTGTATTGCCACAGTCCCGTATGCTCTCCAAACGAGTCGGGCCAGTTTGGTTCGCCCGATAAAGTCCAGCGCGCAAGCCATATGTCGAAGTATGGCGTGAGCCTGTCGGCTTCAAGAATGTAGGTGAGCCAGTTGGGGTTTGTGTAAAGTCCGCAGAAATATCCGTTTGACTGAAGCTTTTCGATAAAGGCTATGCACATATCGGTCAGAAGCGTGGAATCGAGAGACTCTTGGGTGGAATCCTCTAAATCGAAATACACGGGGTATTCAAACTGTTTGCCCTCTATCCATTCAAGCATCTGCTCGGCTTCGTTAAGCGCTTCCTCAACGGTGAGCGCGTAGGAATAATAGTAGCAGCCGACCTTGAGCCCTGCCGCTTTGGCTCCCGCGTAATTTTCCTCGAATAACGGGTCCTTACCGTATACACTTCCTACCTTTATTATAACGAAGTCGATTCCCGACGCCTTTATGTCGTCCCAATCAATCTCACCGTTCCATTTTGAAACGTCTATGCCGTTTGCCCTCGCGCCCGAATTTTCAACATACGCCCCTTGGAATACGTATTCCGAGAGGACTATGTCGGAGATATGTTCATATCCGCAATCACAGTAGTAGCGCGTTTGCCCGTCGGAAAAGGACGTAGCGTAAGTGGTTGTCTTTTTCAGAGCGTGTCCCGTGGGAGCGGTGAAATCCGAGTTGTAGGAATAGTCGCATACAATACAGCTATGCGTGGTGTATCCCTGCTCGGTGCATTGCGGAGCTGTTGTTTTTTGTACCGTCGTGTGTCCCTTTGGGGAAGTGAAGTCGGATTTGAAAGAGTATCCGCAGCCGCAGGTGTAAAGCGTGTAGCCCTCGTCGGTGCAGCTCGGCTCGTGAGTCTCTGCGATTAGAGTGTGAGCCGTGGGCGGGATAAAATCCGATTTGAAAGAGTATCCGCACTCGCAGGAATAATAGGTATAGCCCTCTGTATCACACGTAGGCTGAAAAACGCTGGATGACAGGTCGTGCCCTGTAGCGGCAACAAAATTACTCTTGAACTCGGTGCCGCAATCCGCGCAGATTTTTAATATGTAGCCTTCTTTGGTGCAGGTGGGCTCAATTTGTGACTCTGACATTTCCTCGTGCGAACATTTTTTGTCACAAGCGAATAAAATGGGTATGCATAGCAATATAATAATAAGCAGTGCCAAAGTTACCTTTTTCATAGTATGGATGTCCTTGATTAGAATTTACATTATAATTATAGCAATTTTAGGGCAAAAGTCAATAGCGAAAAGGGCAAGTTTGTGTCGACAGGAATATTTTTTCAAAAAAACAAATATTTTTTCAAAAAAGTGTTGACAAGTAAAATACTGTGTGATATAATAGTCGAGCTTCCCCAAAAAACGGGGAGAAAATATATCACAATCGCACGTCAAAAAAACTTGAAAAAATTTTTAAAAAAATTGAAAAAAGTTCTTGACAAAGGGAAGAGGTTGTGATATAATAGTCAAGCTGTCCGCAAGGAAGCGGGTAGCACGGTCATTGAAAATTGAACAACAAGAGAGAAGTACAAAGCATTGCAAGTGCGAAAAACTGATCTCGTCAATCGAGTTATATATACTCAACAAAAGTAAGAAAGCTAGATAAAAGCTCGAATACAGAAGATAGTAGATGTTACCCAAGAGGGTGACGTTTAATATACAAACATTCGAGAGTTTGATCCTGGCTCAGGA
>JAFTHJ010000075.1 GCA_017457465.1 Clostridia bacterium
GGCGGAGATGACAACCGAGGATATAATAGCGCTCAAGGAAAAGAGAGCCTCGCTCACAAAATCGATTCGCGCACTTGGAGAAAAATCCTTCTGCCTCACGGCAGAAAGCATCTCGGCGGCTATGCGTCAAACGGCAGACCACACCGCCCTTCTCTACGACCTGCTCTCCGAATTTGACGAGAGACTCTCAAAAGAAAAGCTCTCCCGCGGCATCTGCGATTTCAACGATATCCGCAAATACGCCCTTAAGCTTCTGGTGGCTCCAGACGGCTCTCCGACAGCCGTAGCCCGTGAGCTTTCCGAGCGCTTCAGCGATATATACATAGACGAGTATCAGGACGTCGACAGAGTTCAGGATATGATATTCCGTTCGATATCCAACGGAGCAAACCGATTTATGGTCGGGGATATCAAGCAGAGCATCTACGGCTTCAGAGGAGCCGAGCCACGGGTTTTCGCGGGATATAAAACCACGTTCCCCACTCACGGAACAGAAGCGGCGCAGACCTCCTCAAACGAGGCTATCCATATGTCGAATAACTTCAGATGCGACGAGAGCATCATCAGGTTTACCAATAAGGTATGCTCTCTCCTCTTTGGCATCTGTGCCGAGAATATCGGCTACTGTCCCGAGGACGACCTTGTATTCTCAAAGGAGCTTCCCTCAAAGGAATACATATCCCCAAAGGTCAGACTTTCGGTTCTCACAGCACCCGAGACTCCCCCCGAGGATTATACACTCAACGCCGAGAGAGGCAGAGATGCCGAGGCGAATTACATAGTCGGACTGATAAAAGAGCTTCAGACTACCAAAAAGGCAGACGGCAAGAATTTCGAACTTAAGGATATCGCCGTGCTTTACCGTTCGGGCTCTATGAAAAAGCATCTTATACAGGCGTTTGACGAAAACGGTATCGAATATTCGGGCGGAGAAAACGAGGAATATTTCGAGGACCCCGACGTGCTTCTCGTACTCGCGCTGCTTAACGTAATAGACAACCCGCACAAGGATATTCCTCTTGCGGGAACATTGCGCTCTCCCCTGTTCTCCGTTACGCTTGACGAGCTTGTCGCTATAAGACAGCTCAAGGCGCCGTCCGCCTCTCTTTACGATTGCGTCAAGGAGTGCGCCGCGCAGAATAGCGGAGCAGCCTCGGCAAAATGCTCGGAATTCATCTCGGTTCTTGAGGACTGGCGCGATATGACAGGCTCGTTCCCCGTAGATAAGCTTATAAAGAGCATATATTCCTCGGCAAGATTCGCGGCGGCGGGTATATCCGATTCGAATAATCTCCGTGTGCTTTATGAATACGCGAGAAATTTTGAGTCGAATTCATTCAGAGGACTTTACAACTTTATTGAATATATAAACAAAATGATAGAGGAGGGCGTGAAGATAAACGCCCCCGCAGGTGAGGAATCGTCAAAAAAGGTCTCGCTTATGACTATACACCATTCAAAAGGACTTGAATTCCCAGCGTGTATCCTCTGCGGAGTCGCGGGAGAGTTCAACAGAAGCGACTTCCGTGACAGTATGCTCTTTGAGTATTCCGCGGGTGTGGCTATGAAGCTCCCCGACGGAACGGGCTTTGCGCGTGTGAACACGCCTATGCGTGAGGCGGTTGCCTCAAGAATTCTCCGTGCGCAGACAGAGGAGGAGATGCGAGTGCTTTACGTCGCGCTCACCCGTGCGCGTGAGAGGCTGTATGTCACCGCGAGTAGCTCCAAAACCGCGGACAGGCTTCTTTCCGATGCCGCCGACAAACGCGCTTACGAGAGCGGATACACACTTATGCGCTCTAAATCATATCTCGATTGGATACTGACCGCGCTCTCGGGGGAGAATGTGTCTGATATCTGCGAGATTGACTTCCCCGAGGTAACAAGCTATCTCGGAGCGCCGATTTCAAGGAGAGATGACAAGCAGAGCGAAGCATATATGTCGGCAGAGCCTGACGAATCCTTGCTCACACAGCTTCGCGCGTCTCTTACCTATGAATATCCCTACCGTGAGCTTTCGCGTATTCCCTCAAAGATATCGGTATCCCGTCTCTCACCCGATGTTCTCGACGAGAGCGATACCTCGCTGAAGCTCTTCGAGGAGCATAGCGCGACACCTATCCCCGCGGTATTCTCGGGTACAGGAGATAAAAAAGCCTCGCCCACACAGCGAGGAACGGCAACACACCTCTTTTTGCAGTTCTGCGACTTTGAGCGTACCGAGAAATTCGGAGTCGCCGAGGAGTTGGCACGGCTTATAGAAGATGGTTTTATCCCCGCGAGTGCGGCGGACGAGGTATTTTGCGAGGAGCTTGAACGCTTCTTTGAGAGTGAGCTTTACTCAAAAATCAAGAGCGCCCACCGTGTAATACGTGAGCAGCGCTTCAACATCTATCTGCCGACATCTATGTTCTCAAAGGATACCGAATTTATCGAGACGGCTCGTGACGAACGTCTTGCCGTTCAGGGTGTTATCGACCTCATTCTCGTAGACAAGCGCGGTGAGCTTTGCATATACGATTACAAAACCGACAGACTTACCCGTGCCGAGCTTGAGAGCGAGGAGCTACTCACAAGAAAAATGCGCACTCTCCATTCCGAGCAGCTCACATACTACAAGCTGGCGGCAGAGCGGCTTTTCGATAAGAAGTGTAGCACCGCAGAGGTTTATTCCACACAAGCCGCGACTCTTGTGGATATGAGTTTATAAACAAAAGCAGAGAAATCTGCCATTTAAAATAACCGCTTTCGTTATCCTTTTCAGGTAACAAAAGCGGTTATTTGTCTTTAGTTTATTCGTTGCTTTTATTTAAAGCATCAGTTATCGGATACCTTGTCCTTTATCTGCTGCTTTGCGAACTCAACGAAGTCTGCCGCGGACATAAGTCCCATATCGCCCTTCTTGCGCGAACGTACAGACACTGTTCCGTCGGTCATTTCCTTTTCTCCTATAACTATCATATAGGGAATCTTTTCGAGCTGTGCCGCACGAATCTTGTATCCTATCTTTTCGTTTCTCTCGTCAACGGTAACCCTCATTCCCGCAGCCGAGCATTCGTCGGCAAGCTTGTGAGCATACTCCGCCTGCTCGTCTCCGATAGGCAGGAATCTTACCTGCTCGGGAGCCATCCACATCGGGAGCGCACCCGCGTACTTTTCAAGCAGCAACGCGAGAGTTCTCTCGTAGCATCCGAGAGACGTACGGTGAATGATATAAGGAGTTACACGGTTGTCGTTCGAGTCGGTATACTCCATTCCGAACTTCTTCGCGAGAAGCATATCTATCTGAATGGTAACTATCGTATCCTCTTTTCCGAATACATTCTTTCACTGGATATCGAGCTTCGGTCCGTAGAACGCCGCCTCGTCAATACCTATGGTATAATTCTCTTTTCCGAGATACTTGTCAAGCAGCTCTCCCATAATTTCCTGTGCCTCGTTCCACTGCTCGGGCGTACCCTCATATTTATCTGTTCTCTTGGGGTCCCACTGCGAGAATCTGAAGGAACAGTCCTCCCAGAGTCCGACAGTCTCAAGACAATGCTTCGCAAGTTCAAGACATCCACGGAACTCCTCCGCAAGCTGGTCGGGACGAAGAACGAGGTGTCCCTCGGATATAGTGAACTGACGGACACGGATAAGTCCGTGCATCTCGCCGCTATCCTCATTTCTGAAGAGCGTCGAGGTCTCGCCAAGTCTCATAGGCAGGTCACGGTATGACCTCTTTTTATTGAGGAAGACCGGAGACTGGAAAGGACAGGTCATAGGACGGAGCGCACAGCACTCCTTGGTGTAGTCGTCGGGGTCTCCCATAACGAACATACCGTCAAGATAATGGTCCCAGTGTCCCGATATTTTGAACAGCTCTCTCTTTGCCATAAGAGGAGTCTTTGTAAGCAGATATCCTCTCTTCTGCTCCTCGTCCTCAACCCATCTCTGGAGAGTCTGGATAACGCGTGAGCCCTTGGGGAGAAGAATGGGAAGTCCCTGACCGATACTGTCGACCGTCGTAAAGTATTCAAGCTCTCTGCCTATCTTGTTGTGGTCGCGTTTTCTCGCTTCCTCAACTGCCTCTACATATGCCTTAAGCTGGTCCTTTGAGGGGAACGCGAGACCGTATATTCTCTGAAGCATCTTGTTCTTCTGGTCACCCTTCCAATAAGCTCCCGTACACTGTGTGAGCTTGAGCGCCTTGACGGCTCCCGTCGCAAAGAGATGAGGTCCCGCGCAAAGGTCTGTGAACTCGCCCTGACGGTAGAAGCTGATGACCGCGTCATCGGGAAGCTCCTCAATAAGCTGAACCTTATAAGGCTCGTTCTTCTCCTGCATAAGAGCTATCGCCTCCTCGCGAGGAAGCTCAAATCTCTCGATTCGGAGGTTTTCCTTGACTATCTTCTTCATCTCGCTCTCGATGTTAGCAAGTATTTCGGGAGTAAATGAAATCTCACTGTCGATGTCGTAGTAAAATCCGTTCTCAATAGCAGGACCTATAGTCAGCTTTGCCTCGGGATAAAGGCGCTTGACCGCCTGCGCGAGGATATGAGACGCAGTATGGCGGAACACGTGCTTTCCACCCTCATCCTCAAAGGTAAGAAGCTTGACCTCGGAACCCTCGGCGGGAACAGCCGTGAGTGCGCAAAGCTCTCCGTTCACCTCCGCGGCGATAACACTGCGGTCAATAACACCTGCCTCGGCAGCCGCGTCGTAAACGCTTACGCCGTCCTTTGCCTCGACACAATTTCCGTTAAAAATAATTTTCATTTGTATGTCTTCCTTTCAATAATTTTTAATATAAAAACACCCCGAACAGCCCTCGCTGTTCGGGGTGTGGATAACTTTCCGCACGGTTCCACCCGAAACTTTAACTCAATTTATGAAATTGAAGCAAATCAAAGCGGTACCGTTATAAGCGTGAATGGAAGCTTTCAGCGCCCTTCCTCTCTGTAAAACCGTTTTTATAACGACGTATCTCTGACGTTTATTATTTTTTCTTCGACTTGTTGTACTCCGAGTGAGGATTTACTATCTCTCTCCAGTCAAGGTCTCCCCTGTCAAGCGCAGTGATAATAACCTCCGCCGTGGCAATATTGGTAGCTACGGGAATGTTGTATATATCGCACATACGAAGCAGCTCATGCTCCGCGGGATTGAACTTCGCTTCGGGACGGGTGTCTCTGAAACAAAGCAAAAGGTCGATTTCGTTATAAGCGACTCTGGACGCAACCTGCTGCTCTCCGCCCTGCTCTCCTGACATAAGCTTGTCGATAGAAAGTCCTGTTGCCTCGGATATATATTTAGCGGTCGCCGCTGTAGCACAGATGTTATGTTTGCTTAATATACCGCAATACGCAATACAAAATTGTGCCATTAACTCTTTTTTCATATCGTGTGCGATTATCGCAATCTCCATCTGTCTTCCTCCGTGTTTCATAAATATTAAGATTTTTAGCTATTAAATCAAGATATAGGTTATTATACCATTAAAACCCACGATTTGTCAATATGCTATTGAATATTTATAAAAAATGACGAATAAATATTTTTGATTTTCCTATTGTTTTTTGTAACCGTTTGGTTTATAATAGTATTTGGAGAATTTTTTAACATTAATCAATTAATTCGGAGGTTTAAAAAAATGGTTAAAGAAACGATAGGCGCCGTAGCGCTCACAGATCCCGAGGTCGCGGCTGCGATAGAAAGTGAACTGACACGTCAGAGAGACGGACTGGAGCTTATAGCGTCCGAAAATATAGTATCCGAAGCGGTAATGTGCGCAATGGGCTCGGTGCTTACAAACAAGTACGCCGAGGGTTATCCCGCAAAGCGTTATTACGGCGGTTGTCAGTGTGTCGATGTAGTTGAGAATATAGCAATCGAGAGAGCAAAGAAGCTCTTCGGTGCGGGATACGCAAACGTTCAGCCCCATAGCGGAGCACAGGCAAACACCGCGGTTTATTTCGCTCTGCTTCAGCCCGGCGACACCGTTATGGGAATGAGCCTCGCTCACGGCGGACACCTCACGCACGGAAGCCCTGTAAACATTTCAGGTATGTATTACAATTTTGTTCCCTACGAACTCAACTCCGAGACAGAGATGATAGATTACGACGAGTTTGAGAAACTCGCGAAGGAGCACAAGCCGAAGCTTATCGTTGCGGGTGCGTCGGCTTACCCCAGAGTTATAGATTTCAAGAAAATGGCTGATGTAGCCCATTCGGTCGGTGCTTACTTTATGGTTGATATGGCGCACATCGCGGGACTTGTTGCCGCAGGTGAGCATCCCTCGCCGATGCCCTATGCCGATGTTGTCACAACCACCACGCACAAAACACTCCGTGGCCCTCGCGGCGGTATGATACTGACGAATGACGAAGAACTTGCGAAGAAGTTCAACAAGGCGATATTCCCCGGAACACAGGGCGGTCCCCTTATGCACACTATCGCGGCTAAAGCGGTATGCTTCGGCGAGGCACTCAAGCCCGAGTTCAAGGTATATCAGCACAATATAGTTGAGAACGCGAGAGTTCTCGCGGATTCTCTACTTGCGGAGGGCTTCGACCTCGTTTCGGGCGGAACCGACAACCACCTTATGCTCGTCGACCTCCGTCCTATGAAGATAACGGGCAAGGAATTTGAGGCAAGACTTGACGCCGTTCACATCACGGTCAACAAGAACGCTATTCCCAACGACCCCGAGAAGCCTTTCGTAACGTCGGGCGTACGAGTAGGAACTCCCGCGGTAACCTCGAGAGGTCTTGGTACAGAGGATATGAAAGTAATCGCAAAGCTCTTTAAGCAGACCGCTGTAGATTTTGAAAACAGCGCGGATGCTGTCAGAGCAACCGTCGCAGACATCTGCAAGAAATACCCGCTTTATTGATTTTAATAAGACTATACATGGGAGGGAGAGAACTTTTTAAAAAAAGTTCTCTCCCTCCCATACCCCCTCCCTCACTCAAAAACTTTAAAGCAGGGAGATTTTATGTCAAAGCTCAAGATTGCTTTTTTATAAAATAAATTAATCAAGCCCCGATATTCGCCAAATAATTGTATTATATGATAAAATCTAAAAAATTTTAAAAAACATCTTGCCGATTTA
>JAFTHJ010000076.1 GCA_017457465.1 Clostridia bacterium
GTTTTAAAAGGTTTGAAGGGAGCGCGAGGGGGACTCTCCTCAAAAGTCCCTCTCGCACAATCTGCGCCCCCTTATGCTCCGACTATAATCCCACACGCGATACGGCGTCCGAAATTTCCCGAAGGGTCGGTTCTGAAATCATCGGCCTCGGAATGAACTATCACCGAGCGCCCCATAACATCCTCGGGGGAAAGTCTGTCGGTCAGAAAGGCGCTCCACGCATAGCCCTTGTTACCGAAAAGCGGGGGCATATCGCCCGAATGAGCGGGATGCGGACATCCGCTCTTATCGAAGTGAGAACCCGCATCCGCAAACGGTTCCTCGGCACTACCCGTACACCGCCCCGCATTGTGAATATGAAATCCGTATATCTGCGAGGCGCATCTGTCCTCGGGATTATAAGGAAGCCCCCAGACCTCGGCACTTACAACCACCCCCGCGGGAGTGGAAAAGAAATCGACTGTCCCTTTTATTTCGGGATATTCCGATGAGCCGCGAAGCGCTGCCGAGGCAAACGGACGTCTGCCGCATAAAAGATTTGAATAAGCGCCTTTTGCGCTGTTGTTCGTTCTGTGATACATATTTTTTCCTTTCTTAAAACATATGTCAGGCGTATAAAACTCACTTTTATAAATATATTCGCAACTCGCGCCAATGTTTACTCTTTTCGCTTGACATTCTTCTCTTTTTTTGATATAATTTATTATGTATGTTTGTATCTTGGGCAGAGAGGAGCTGTGAAATTTTATATGAGACCTTATATGGAACAAATCATAGCTAACCAATCTCTGCGAGAAAGACTGTGCTCGGATATTCTGAACGGAAGCCTCGCACACGCGTATATCATCGAGGGCGTTAAAGGAAGCGGAAAGCACTCTCTGGCACGGTTTAGCGCGGCAGCTCTCTCCTGTGAGAAAAAGAATGACGTAAATCTTCCTTTCCCCTGCTCCGAGTGTCCATCCTGCCGAAAGATACTTCGTGGGCTATCCCCCGACGTCATCACCGTAGGCTGTGACGGAAAAGCTACTATGGGTGTCGACAGTGTGCGTTTTCTGCGTGAGGATGTATATGTCGTGCCGAACGAGCTTGAGTATAAGGTATATATAATTGAGGATGCCGACAGGATGACGGTTCAGGCACAGAACGCATTTCTGCTCACACTTGAGGAGCCCCCCTCATATGCCGTATTTTTCCTGCTCTGCGAGAATGCGGGAGTTTTGCTTGAAACGATAAGAAGCCGCGCTCCGATACTCCGAACAGAGCCTATTGCGCGGGAGCTTATCGACGAATATATATGCCGAACAGACAGACGCGCGGCGCAAATGAAGATATCCGCTCCATCGGATTACGCGCAGCTGCTTATGTCGGCAAAAAACGGAATCGGCCGTGCGCTGGAGCTGCTTGAACCAAAGGCACTCGCGCCCATACTTGAGGAGAGAAATCTCGCCAAGGATTTTGTATATATCGCTATAGACCGCCCCGAAAACGAAGCGGCTCTGACGCTTATAGCGAAAATGGCGACAAAAAGAGACAAGCTTTCGGGTGAGCTTACGCTTATATACACCGCGCTCCGTGACCTTATTCTGACAAAGAAAAGCGATAATGCCCCGCTCTGCTTCTATGAATCGCGCGATGCGGCTATTGAGCTTTGCGAAAAGGTCTCGATATATGAGCTTATAAAGCTCTCCGAGGCGGTATGTGCGGCATCCGACCGTATATCAAGAAACGCAAACGTAAAGCTGACATTGATGGCTCTGCTGTCAGAGGCAGAAATAATCTGACGGATACACTATATATTTCCGCAACCGCGGAAGAACGGAGATAAATAAATGGAAGAAAAAAACAACAAGAATTTTCATAGAAGACCTCACCACCGCAAAGGCGGTCAGGGCAACGCTGCGCAAAAGCCGCAGGATGCCTCCGCTCCGAAGGTGAACGCCCCCGCTCCCGATACAGCCCCCAAAAAGGAAAACGGAGTCGGCACGGAAAATAAAAACACAGGCAAAAATAACAAAAAGGGATATTACAACAAGCACAAAAGACGCCCCCAGAACAGAGATAACACCCAGAACGGTGCCAACAGCGCAAATCAGAATGCTGACAAGCTTTTGGAGACAGCCGAGGCTTCTGATATTCCCGAGAATGAGGAAATAAAAAAAGCCCCCGAAACAGACATTGCGGACGAGGTTGCTCCCGCGCCTCAAAAGGTTGAAAAAAGCTCGGTTATGGTTGAGGTCGTCGGAATCCGATTCAAGTCCTCGGGAAAAACCTACTATTTTGACCCCGCGGGTATCTCGGCGTCAAAGGGCGCTCACGCCATAGTCGAAACGGCAAGAGGTCCCGAATACGGAGAGGTCGCACTCGCAAACACTTATGTCAGCGAGAGTGATATAGTTCCTCCGCTTCGTCCGCTCGTGCGTATCGCAACCGAAGCGGACAAAAAGCGCAATCTTGAAAACAAGGAAAAGGAGCAACAGGCTTTTGTGACCTGTAACGAGCGTATCCTCGCTCACGGGCTTGATATGAAGCTCATAGACGCTCAATACACCTTTGACAATTCAAAGCTTCTCTTCTATTTCACATCGTCGGGACGAGTCGACTTCCGTGAGCTTGTCAAGGACCTGGCTTCGGTATTCAAGACAAGAATAGAGCTTCGTCAGATTGGTATCCGAGACGAAGCAAAGCTTATCGGCGGACTCGGTATGTGCGGCAGACCTCTCTGCTGCTCCCTCTTCCTCACCGACTTCGGTCAGGTCTCGATAAAGATGGCAAAGGAACAGAACCTCTCGCTTAACTCGGCTAAAATTTCGGGTATATGCGGCAGACTTATGTGCTGTCTGCGCTATGAGCACGAAACCTATGAGTATGAAATAAAGCGTACTCCTCCCGTTGATTCAACGGTAAAAACCGAGGACGGCATAGGTACGGTCACGGAAATAAGCCCACTCGCGGGTACCGTTAAGGTCAGACTCGCAGACAAGCCCGACCAGCCTCCAAAATCCTACCACCGCGACAATGTAACAGTTATTAGTAAGAAATAAGATAAATGTGGGGGAA
>JAFTHJ010000005.1 GCA_017457465.1 Clostridia bacterium
AGACTTATCATTATGTAAGCGGGGGCTACGGCTGTGGTGTTTCCTTCTGCCGCGTAACTGTCAAGGAATGCGGAAAGTGACTCGTATCCAAAGCCCTTGCGGCTCATACGGTAAGCGTTAACGCCGAGGGATTCGGTTGCGAGAGTGAATACATCCTTCTCTATATCCGTGACATTATCGGATATTACAAGAACAGTAATGCCCTTCTTTACGCAGGGAGCAACAGTACCCTTGTCTGCCGCAACAGACTTGAGGGTTATACCCGCGCCAGACTGTGCCATATCAAGCTCGGTGTCAACAAACATAACTCTAACAACCGTCTCGTCAGCGGGAACAGTTACAGCAAGTGTTGCCGAGGTCTTGAGGTCCTGACGGGTCCAGCTCATACCGTCGGTGGTATATGCAACGACAGCGGATTTAGCCGTATCCGATACGGCAAATGTGTATGTGACTTTAGAAGCTCCCGTTACCTTTGCGATAACCTCGGAGCCGAGCATATTTGTAAACGCGCCGTTCTGGGTGTTTGTCCAGAAGCCGTTGAAGTATACATTGTTAACAGAAGCAATATTTGCTTCGATTGCTGCATACTCCTTCTTAAGAGCAGCGGCATCGGAACGAATCTTCTTTTCGCAACGGGTGCATACGCCCGATGCGACTCCGACTCTCGTAAATGTGGGGTTATTCACATACGAGCTTGAGGGAACATCGTGTCCGAGAGCGGGAAGCTCAACCGTCTCCTCTGCTCCGCAAGCACAGGTCTTTTTACCCTCACCCGCGTAACGGCAGTCGGGAGCCTCTATGACCTCAACCTCCCCCCACTCGTGTGTGTGGTTCGGGTCTGCGGTTGTAGCTGCAGTCGTTTCTTCCGCATTGCCGTCACCCTTACAGCCAACGAATGCGAATGCAAGACACGAAAGTATCAGTACAAACAAAATAATTTTTTTCATATTAATCTCCATTCCGCCTCCAAAGAGGCGGCACAAATGTAATAGACGAATTTTGCCTTTGGCAAATATCCTCAAATAATTTTCAGAGTTAAATAGCATTTTGAGAGCCGTTGTGGCTCATGCTTTTTCGGAAAGCGCCGTACTATCAAGTAAACTCGTCAAAGGAAATGCTCGGAAGTGTTCCGTGCTCCTGAATATCACCGAAGGCTCCGCCGCCCTTTGTAGTCGTGGTGGTGGCAGAGGTATCCTCGGTTGCGGAAAGGGTTGTGGTTTCCGCGGCGCTTTCTTCCCCATCGTCTTTTTCGGGTACGCACCCGAAAAACGATAACATCAATATAGCAAGTATTGCCGCCGTAATATATCTAAGTTTCAAATGCGTACCCTCCTTATGTTTTATTTTAGAATTTTAGAAATTGAAACCTGAATTGTTATCCACATAGGAATTCGACTCAAAGTCTCCCCAACCGACATTTGCGACACCGTTGCAAGAAACTGATACTGATGAGGAGGCGCTGATTACATCTGCAGTTGTTAAAGTTATTAAGTTCGCCTCAGGTGTTGTGTAATTTTTCATTTTCATACCCCTCCTTCAATTATTTTGTGCATGTCCAAGCGTTGTCGCCGTACGAAAGTCTGCATGCGCTCCAAGCGTCCGTAGGCACATCCTCTACGATAACTCCGCAGAGTACTACACCGTCTGCTGCATTATAGGTCGCATCGTCGCACTCAACAGTAGTCAATACAGCTATAACATTAAAGTCCATGGAGCGATACTCTTCGCCTACCTTAAAGGTCACCTTAAAGGTAAGATCTGCCTTGTTTTCCTCGTACTCAGCCTCACTCATTGCGAGAATAAAGCGTACATTCTGGGTCTCTGTTCCGTTAGTCGTCTGAATGAACGCCTTGGGCGCATCTATTCCCGTGGGAACGGTGATAATATTCTTGTCGTTATCAACCACTTTTGTTACCATTCCGGTGTTAGCATTTCCTTCCAGTTGGAGCCAGGCACTAGTATACTTACCGCCTGTTATAGCATCTGCGCCACCTACATAAACTATATCTCCGTTATTAATACATGAAATAGCCGAGCAGCGGTTATTGTAATTGTAAGGAGACATAATACCTCCGGCCCAGCTACCAGCCGCATTTGCGGTAACATCCGCATTGTTTACGCAATTTTCAATAGTAACCCAAGACCGAGTTGCAGCTGCAATTCCCGCCACATTGCAGTTTGTAGTTGTGCCGCTAAGTTCAACAGAACCGTTCATTTCTGAGTTTTGAATAACAACATTTCTGTTTCTACCAGAGTATGCCACAAAGCCGCCGACATTTCCGTCACTCGTAACATCAGCCCATATACATACATTATCAACGGTGCAGTCTCCAGAATGAACACGCGCGAACATACTTGTTCCGGCGACACCGTTGGATGTAGCATGCCTTGTAGCACTACCAATAGTCAGATTTTTTACAGTCAGAGTAGAGTTATTCCATATATCCCAAATTGTTGCATGACTGGTTGTGCCGCCATCCAAATCAAGATTTTCAATCGAAAATCCACATCCGTCAAGCGTAACAGTTACAGGGGTAGTATTGTCCTCGTTAAGAGATACAACGACAGCGTAATCCGTACCTGTAAAATCTACATTCTGTGTCAAGTAGAAATTACCGCCATTAGCCATAAGTGCAAAGTCATCGTAACTATCAATGGCTATCCAGCCCGATTCTGGGTCAGCGTAACCCATTTTGGATATGTAGTCAGCTTCTACCGAGCCTACTGTTTTGGTTTCCGTTCCGGAAGCCGTGGTGTCTGTGGCAAAGGTTACAGGCACTGCTATACTCAACAGCATCAGAACCGCTACCACAAATGAAATTAGCTTTTTCATAATTGTTTTTCTCCTTTATAAATTTTTTATTTCAAAAAGTTTTTAAGCTTTTCGTTCAATTTTTAGAAATCGGTATTTTTCGCAAATTATTATTCTTTATACGCGTCAATAACCTTCTTTATATTTGAAGCAACCGTTGAAGTCTTGATAGAATCCATCGAGTGTTTGATCTCGGCAACAGCATCCGAAAGATTGATTCTTACAACACCCGAGAAGCCCAAGGCATAGACCTGGTCAAGCTCAAACTTTGTGGTGGAGTTATCAGAGTGTCCGAAAACAACATCAAGCATCTCAAGAGAGTCGTTATCACGAACTGTTCTGAGCTGAACTACTATCTCATAGTACTCGTTCTTAACATACATATGTGAGTATGCAGAGAGGTTCTCGAGAATAACACAGGTACGCTCAAGGTCAGGCGAAGATATCGGAATTCCGCAGGATGCCGCGCCCGAATAAATATAGTTCACATACTTTCTCTGGTCTGTATTGTACTTCGGCATAGGCACTATTCCATAGTCGAACGAAGCGTTTCTTACCCTGCGCAACCCACCGATAGTGGTTCCAAGGAAAGCCGCGCGTCCATCGATAAATGCGCCGTATGCGCCGCCGTTCGTGCCGCCATTCGCCATTTCTTCGGTAAACGCTCCGCTTTCATAAGCCGCCGACTCCTTAGCCGCCATAAGCCAGTTATCCTGTCCGTCTCCGTTGGAGCGGTAGAGATCCAAAAGCTCTTCATAAATCAAAACGAAGGTCTCATCATCATTGTAAGGCACGAGTCCCTCTGCATCGTCCTGCTCAATAAGGCTAAAGCCCATAGATGTCAGCATTGCCCAGGAAAAATTATTAACACCCGCAACTCCGTAATGATTGTCCTCCGCAGCGGCGTAAACCGTGTTGAGAATTTCCTTGAATTCGGACATAGTCCATTTTCCTTCTCTTACAAGCTCATAAGGAAATTCAATGTGACTATCCATAAACATTTTCTGATTGAACGCAAAGGCATAAATCGAATCGTAATACATCAGGTGAAGATCGCCGAAAAGCTCACAGGTTCTGCCGCCTATCTTAAGGCTGTCCATAGCGTCCGAAAACCACCAGGGGTTATTCAGATCAATATACGCCTCGTATTCGTCAACGGCAAAGTATGCTCCCTCCTGCGCAAGAGGTGTCTGATATGCAACCTCGTTGAAAACCACATCGTACGCAAAGTCGTTTGTCGAGTTCAGCTTTCTGACCTCTGACAGAACGGTGTTATACGCGGGAACAGGACGGCTTTCCTCGACTATGTTAATATTCAGACGCTCTTTAACAGTTGAGTTTCTTCTGAAAATAGCCTGGTTGAGCGACTCACTCGTTTCGGTAGGAACCATTGTGGTGATAGCATAGTCACTCTGAGCAACAAGCATTGTGAAGGTATAGCCGTCATAATCGCCTGTCGGAAGTCTCTCATAGAGCTTTGAGTTCTCAACTCCGTCGCCGCCTCCGTTGCCTGTGGTGGAAACAGTCGTTTCTTCGCCACCATCGCCTTCGCCGTCTTTCTTACAAGAGGACAACCCTAAGACTGCGGAAAGAAGAAGCAGCATCGCAAGCAACAAACAAATTTTTCTTTTCATAAAATCTTTCCTTTCTTCAAATTATATTTTAGATAGATCATTCCCATTTTCTGAATTGCTTCAGGTCGTTCTTTGTCATACCCTCCCGAAGCGTCATAATTTCTTCGGTTTTGCTCATCACGAGGTGCATATCAAAGCTCTCGACATCAACATTGTTCGCGGTATTGTTGCCGTATGCGTTATTTTGAGTCAGTTCTTCATGATTGAAAGGCCATACCGCGACCTTTGCACCCGTTGAGGCATAGAATCCTGCGTCTCCGCCCGTGTATCCGTGGTGGCATATCTGAATTACATCGCATTTCAGCTCCTCACGGTAGATGGCATTTACTATCTGACAACCCGCTTTCTGTTGGTCGCCGGTTATGATAACTCTGCCCCCTGCCATCGTCATACTGAATACCGTGGATGCGACATTTCCGTCACCGTAACCGGAATCGTAAAGATTTTCGTGAGTCCAGAGAATATCGAGGTCAAGTCCCGCGAAGGCAAACCTCTGTCCCGCGTGAGCGACTACGAATTTCGCTTTTGGAGAAGATTCGGTAGCTCCAAAATAGACTTGGGGAGAATAAGCACTATTATAATCAGCTTCGTTTGGCATATTAGATATTACCATCTGAAGCTCTGCTTTATTTTTATATCTTTGGGTGAAATCGTAAAATCCCTGAACATGGTCGCTGTGCGGGTGAGTTATGACCCACGCCGCGATAACGGGATTTCCGTCAAGCTCATTCTGCTCTACCATATATTTATAAATAAGGTCGGCATTGTTTCTGTTGTTCGAGTTCGTAAGTCCGCCGTCCACAACGATAAAGCGTCCGTCCTCAAGTCTTACGAGCCAGGTATTGTGCGCGTTTATGAGCGACACCTGCGCCTCGCAGACATATTTGCTGTCGTCCTCTGCGGCAGGAAGCGCAACATTATCGGTACAATCTATGGCGATATTTACATACTTTACCGTCTTGTTACTGTCAGAAATGCTCTTGTGTTCAATATAGGACACATTTACGATACTGTATCCGTCCGTATATGTAGCGAAGCGGCTCTCCTGCGCCTCGGTGGCGTAATGCTCCTCGTAGCCCTCGTCCTTGAGCTTCTTCAGATAATCCTCATAGTCCGAAACCTTTGCTCCGTCCACCTGAACATAATAGGATTTCATCGCGCTGTAACTGTACTTGACAGTCTCGGTTCCCACTCCCGTATATTTGGGCGCGGTTCCGTAACCCGCTTCGGGCTTTGGCTTAAGAAGGAAGTGCGGAATAGCTATGTCACAATCAGCATCAGCAAACGCCTTGATATAATCCATAACGCTCGTAATGCCGACCTCAACAGCTCCCTTTACGGCAAGGTCGCCGTTGTCGTTATGACCGAACGACACGCTCTTATAAAAGGATTCTTTGGTTTGCGAGGACAGCTTTCTGTTGGTATCGCCTATCAGTATTTCCTTACCAGACGCCCCTTTCGCGTCGGACGACACCTCTACCGTTATACCCGCATATTTGAACGCGTTATTGAGCAGTTTAGCTTGAGCCATTGCCGTACTGTCGCCCGCTGCGTATATTATCGTATAGTCTGTCTTGTCGCCCTCGGAGAGTGCAACGACAGGGTAACTATCACTTTTCTTTGAATAATCTCCCGCAATAGCGGCAACTCCATCGGATACCGATATCGCACACAAAAGCTCGTCTACCGCCTCGGAGTAGAGATACATATTATTTGATACTACGATTATCTTGTTTTCCGATACCGTTATGGAATAGCTGTTCGGCACAAGCTCATCCATTGCCGCCTTTGAAGCGTCGCCGCTATTACCTATCAGTATCTCTATACCGTCTCCCGAAACCGATTCAAGAGAGATATCAGCACCGCAAAGCTCACTCAACGAGCTTTTCAGCTCCATTGCCGAATCTTTTACGATAACATTCTCTCCATCGTTACATACTATCTTTACATCAGCCTTGCCTTCGGAGACAAGCGTAAGCGCATTCACCGCAGCTTCGGTAGTACCTTCTCCCTGTTCAGCTTTCTTTGTGCAAGAATTCAAAACGAAGATACAAGCCATTACTGCGCACAGCAGCGCAACAGCTTTGATGAAAACCGCAAGTTTTCCTATTTTTTTCATAAAACCTTCTCCTTTCCGGGTTCAATAACAAAGGTTGTTTAATATTTAAGTATAACCGTCTTATCGTTGTAGTAGCGAAGAAGCTTTTTACTCTGCTCGGTAGCCTCGAAGAATACGAGTCGCTTCTTGCCATCGGCGTCGGTTGCGTAGAGATAGTAGATATCATACGCGTCCATAGAGGACACATGATACACCTTCTCCGCGTCGGTTATACTGTCGGCATCTCTCTTATACTCTCCGCTGTAGGGAGCTATCTTCTCAATATCCTTGATGTGATAATTGAAAAGCTCCTTGCGGGTAAGTCCACCGTAAATTACAGCGAAGTAAATATACGACTTCTCAAAAGAATAAACATATTCGGGATTGACATATCTCCATGTGAAGAATACCACCGCACATGTCAGCACCAGCACCAGACACATTACGGGAAACAGCTTAAAGGTTGCGCAGAGTGCGCAGAAGCCACCCGCGAAAACGACATAGGCAAGTATAAGCAGAATACGCTTCATCAGCAG
>JAFTHJ010000077.1 GCA_017457465.1 Clostridia bacterium
ATCTTGAATCTCTGTATTTTTCTCAAGGTGTTCTTGGGGAAGTCCTCCTCACGAACCTTGAGTATGCCTATCTTCTTATAAGGCACGGTTTTCTTGTTATATTCATCAACAAAGGGCTTCAGATAAGCCTCGATATCGGTGATACCGTTCTTCTCGAAGAAATCCTTGTCGGGGAACACCTCCGCAACAATGGCGTTGTAGGTCACGCCGCGGCGGCTCTGTCCCTCATATACTACGATATCAAGCACCCCGGGTGTTGCGGAAAGCTCATTCTCTATCTCCTCGGGATATACGTTCTTTCCGTTGGAAAGAATGATAAGATTCTTCTTACGTCCCGTAATATAGATAACTCCGCCCTTACCGAGCTTACCGTAGTCGCCCGTTCTGAAATAACCGTCCTTAAACGCGTCAGCCGTAGCCACCTCGTCCTTATAGTAACCCAGCATTACGTTGGGACCCTTAACAAGTATCTCGCCCTCTCCGTCCTCGTTGGGTTCATCTATCTTTACAGTAACCATATCTATCGGGTTACCAACGCTTCCCATAACCACGTTTCGGCTTCTGTTTACCGCGATAAGGGGAGCGCACTCGGTAATTCCGTATCCGTTAAGAATGGTGATACCGATAGAATCGTAGAACTGAAGCATCTCGGGATTAATAGGCGCACCGCCTGTGATTATCGTCTTTATCTCACCGCCGAATGCCGCGTGAATAGCGCCGAAGAACTTCTTTCTCTGGTCGATACCCGCGCGTCGGAGAGCGTTGCTGACCTTTATCATCTTGAACACAAGGTCGTATTTGCCCTTTTCCTTGAGGTTCGCGAGTATTCTGCGATAGAATGTTTCAAGATAGAGCGGAACAAGAACCATATGTCCCGGCTTCTGCTCCTGAAGCTCCTTCGCGACATAACGGATACCCGAGGAGATATACACCTCGGAGCCTATCATAACGTGACCGATAAGCATAACCGTCGAGCCGTAGGTGTGGTGCGGGGGAAGAACGCCAACCGTCTTATCCGAGAAATCAATATAGTGAATTACGTTATACATATCCGAAAGGATAGCGTTCTGGTTGAGCATAACTCCCTTTCCCTTACCCGTTGTTCCCGAGGTAAATACGAGGAGCGCCATTCTCATGGGGTCTATGGGCGTGTTATAATAAGCGTCGGGGTTATTTGCGAATTTTTCTTTTCCTGCCTCTTTCAGAGAGAGAAGAGTTCTCTGCTCCTTGTCGGCGTTAAGATAAACAGGCTCTGCCGTAAGCTCTACCTTACCTGCGATATGCTGAAGCTTCTCGGCTATATCCTCATCTCCGAAAAGGAATTTCGCCTCTGCCTTCTCAACCGTATCGGCAAGGTCCTCTGCTAACCAATCTCTGTCAAGCGGGATAAGCACCGCTCCGATAGAAAGAGCAGCGTAATAGGTCAAAGCCCACTCATAGGTAAACTTTCCGATAAGCGCACAATGCTTACCCGCGCAACCCATAGCTATAAGCTCACTCGCAAGTGCGTGAACATCGTCGCCGAACTGCTCAAATGTAACCTTTTCAATTTCGGGCTTGTGCGCGTTTTTTTTGTAGGAATAAGCACACTTATCCTTATAGGTTTTAGTTGACCACTCCAGTAAATGGCGGACGTTGATAAACTCAACCTTCTCGTGTAATGCGTCTTTTCTCATATCGATTCCTCCGTGAAATCACATATTTTCTTCATTTATCAAACAGTTTCAAAAGCTCAAGAGTTAAATTGTTGAACACTCAACAATTTCATTATACCATATTTTCTCACAAATGTCAATATATAATCTAAAATTTGAGCTAATAAAAGCGGCAAAGAGCGCGAAAACAGACTTTTTAGTCGCCCTTACATCCCTTTTTATCAGTTTTGCTCGGGAATATCGGAGGTATCCGCTTTTTTCAAAGTAACCAAATGTTGCTTACTTTTCCTGTATTGTGTAGGAGAAACTCCGTTGGAATGCTTCTGGAAAACTCTGCAAAAATAATCGGGGTCGGGAATGCCTACAGCCACAGCCACTTCCTTTATAGAGAGCGTATCTCCCAGAAGCAGCTTTTTCGCGCAATATACCCTGTATGTGTTCAGGTATTGCGAGGGAGATTGCTCAAGCTCATCCTTAAATAGCTTATAAAGATATTTTGCCGATATATGCACCGCATCCGCGATATCCTTTTCCTTAAGAGGCAGCTGATAGTTCTCCTCAATAAAGGCTATCGCCTTTGATATATATTGCTTCGACACCTTTTTCACGTTATCCGACAGTATACTGTTTGAATGCAACGACAATAGGCGGTAAAGCATAGATGTCATATAAAGCATATCCTGATGCTGCACATAGTTTGCCGGGTTGTGAAGCATTTTGAATATATCGACCGCCTGATACATATAAGGAACCTCGAAAATCCCTGTTTTGTTTTCAAAGCCACTGCTTTCAATAAGAGTTTTCGCTCCATATCCGCCTATCAATATCCAATATTGCTCCATTTTTGGGGCATCGGGCGATACGTCAACCGAATAGGCGTGGTCCTCGTTCGGCGTAAAAAGAAATCCGCACGGTCCCTCAAATGGCTTCCCCGCACACTTGCCTCGTCCCGATATCACGTAATGCAAAACATAGCAATATCGGTTTTTACCGCAGTAAGAATATCCCGCCTCGGGTAAGCTGTGACCTGTCTCCATAACCCTCACGAAGTTATTCGGTGCCGCGCTTTCGGGAAATAGTATGTGGGTATTATTCGGAATATGAAAAATTCTTATCATAAATAGCTCCTGTTTTTTAAGCTTTCGTCAGATAATGTATTTCAGAATCACGGGGTAGTGGTCGGACGTAACACCATCCTGATATACTCTGTCCTTGATAACGTCGTATTTCATAGCGTAAATCATATCGTTGATAAACACTATATCCATCTCTATGCCGGTATTTTTGAAGGTTCCCGTCGATTCGGTCGCGGGGGCTACCGTCTTCGCGTCTATATATGCCTTGACTATCTCATTATACGGCTTATCACCCGTGTCGGTATTGAAGTCTCCCGTTATCAATACGGGAATATTCTTGAATTTTTCCGAAACAAGGTCAACCAGAACCTTCGCCTGTTTGGTTGCCGCGATATCGTCCGACTCGTGAGCAAGGTGTGTATTAACATGCACAAACTCCGCACCGTCGCTCTTGCGCTCAAGCCTTGCCCAAGTCATTATACGGTGGTAAGCTGACTCGTCATACTTTGAGATAACATCGGGAGTATCGGAAAGCCACTTTGTTCCGCTGTCCTTGAGAGTATAAAGGTCCTTGCGATAGAAGATACAGCTGTACTCACCCCTGTTCGCCTTTCCGCCGTCACCTCTCTGCTCACCTACACACTCGTAATACTCACCGAGTCCGTCTTTGAGGTGTTGCATCCAGTTGCCCGAATTATCCGCACCCGTAACCTCCTGAAAGCCTACGCTGTCAGGCATCTGCGCGAGTACATCGGAAATAACATTCTGATAGCGAACCGAACTGACCTTGTCACAAAGCACATTATAAGTCATTATAGTAAGCTCACGAGAGCTGCTCGTTGCCTTTATTTCGTCAGCGAGGTCAATATCAACCTCTCTTCCGCCGCTCTTTACCATAGAAACTATCTTGTCGACAGCTCCGAGAAGTCCGTTCACATCCTTACCGACCATAAGTATAGCGCCGTCGTCATCTTTTCCTATATAATATCCGTTCTCGGAGAGCGCGAGGTCGGCAATAATACCCGCGTTTCTGTCGGTCGCACCGAAACGAATCTCATTTGCGCTCTTCGTGAAAAGCTCACTGTCGCTCTTTACTCGGAGCTTGTATCCACTAGCAGCCTCAATGAGGTCGGCAAATCTCTGCGCCTGAACCTGCTCATACTTGGAAGCCGCGATGGGATAAACGATAACATACTCGGATATCTCCCGTCCGCATATTTTGAGAGAATCCATATTATAGCTACCCTCTGTCATATGCTTCATAGAAGCCGAGAAAAATACGGAGTCTTGCTTTCCGTCACACTTCTTGACGACATTATCAAGAAAATGATTAATTGCTTTAAGGGTATTCGCGTCATCACCGCCGCAAATAACTATCTTCTTTCCGATAAGAGAATATCCGAAATCGTCCACTCTGACAGTAGCACCAAAGCTTTCGCTCTCCTCACGGTTCGCGCATCTTCCAACAAGTATCTCACCCTCCCATTCGGAAAACTCCTCTACATTGGGATTGACATAATCCGAGCGAACGGTAAGACGAACACCGAGCTTATCCTCTATCTGGTCGCGAAGCATAGACGCCGCGGAAAGCAATGCGTCAGAAGCGCCTGACGGATAGATGATGCAAAGCTTCGATAAGTCGGAGACAATATACCCCGCAAACGAATCAGCCTCGTCGGAAGTCGCGGTGGTAGCGGCGGTTGTTCCGTCCCCGTCCTCGTCAGATTTCTGACACGCGCTGAACAGCGAGGACAACGAAAGCAACATAATAAGAGCTAAAGTCAGGGAAATTATTTTTTTCATAATACCTCCATCGGCAGTATGGGAGAAGCCCCCATCACCACTCGATTTTTTGCTATAAAATAAGGGAAGAAGCGGGGGCAATAAGTCTATATTGCCCCCGCAATGCGGTTTTAATCAAGCTTCGGCAAAGCCTCGGCTGCTAAAATCAGTCTTCTTTTTTCTTTACGCTTACAGCGCATCCGAGAACCGTTGTAACAACGAGAGCGGGAACTGCAATCGCAATGCTGCTCTTACATCCCTTCTTCTTCTCTTCCTCGGTAGCCTCTGTTTCGTCAGCGCTGTCGTCAGCCGCGGGAGCGGTTGTCGAAGCTGCTCCGTCATCATTGTTACTGTCGTCATTGTCCTCTACAACAGCAGCAGGGTCGGGATAAGTGGGCTTTGTTCCTGTGGAAACAGCCTCTGCGAGAACGTTCTGAACGAGATCGCCTTCAGCTGCACCGGTAGGCCATGTGGTCTCCTTGATGTAGTCGTAAGCACCTGCTACGACCATAATGTCTCTAACCTCAACAGCGGACTTGGGAGACAGCTTGAGTCCCAAATATCCGTCGTAAGCGGTCTTGTTAGCCTTGCTATCCATCTTGAAGGTTACGGTATTGCTTCCGCTCTTGATCATAACCTTGTCGATTTTTCTGGAGATAGAGGAAATCATTATGGAAACCTCTTTATAGTCCATAATGTCTGCCGCAATAGCTGCCCATTTAGCAGCATCGTCGGGAGTACAGTCGTCAATGTAAGAATCTTTTGTTGCGTTAGATTCGTTGGAATGGTAAACATCAAGCTCTCTGGAGCGGTCTCTTGCGTTGTCGGAATCAAGCTTAAGTCCGCGAATGAAGGAGAGATAAGGCTTATCACCGCCGTCAAGGAAGCGGAACTTGTAGGTTACAGTGTACTCTGTGATAGCTTGAGGAATAGCGTTACCCGTGAATATCATGTACGCTGCTGTATCACTCTTGTTAGCCATGTAAAGCTTACCGTTTCTGACATCAACAACTCTCTCTGTTGCGGAGTCTGTTGTGAAAGAGTAACCTGTCTCTGCGAAGGAAGAAACCTTCGAGAAGTCCATATTGTGAAGAACGTATCCGTCCTTGTAGTAGGTAGCGTTCTTATCTGTATATGCCTTGTCCTTTTCAGCGGTTACAGTGCTTCCGCCCGTAACATCCACAGGATCATAGGAATAAACAGCGAATTCCTTCATAATAACACCGCGGGCCTCAGTTTGAGAACCAATGTGTGTGATTCCGAAATAGGAGTCGGTCATCCTGTTAAGCTCATTGGCTCTTACAACATAATAGTTGAGGTCATCGCCAACGGTGATAAATGCGTACTTACCGCCGCCCTGTGTTATGAGCATACGAACGCGAACATCAACTCCGCCGAGACCAACAGCCTCAACACCGGCATCGTCCATAGCTCCGCCGATTTCGTGGAAGTAGTTTTCATCAGAGTAGTATGTCCAGCTATCGATAGCTGTAGTACCTCTGATCTTGATACAGCTGTTGCCGTCAATAGTCGTCCACTCGGAAGAAGTAGGAGCGACTGTAGCACTCTTATATCCAAGGCAGAAAGCCTGAATCCAGACATTCTTGTTGAACTCATATGTAAAGTCTATCATGTAGTTATTTGTGTCGCTGAACTGAACGCCGCCGAAAAGAAGGTGTCCTGTAGCGTCGGTGTTGATCTTAACGCCGTTTTCAAGATAAGTAATAGCAGGATTAGACATTCCTGTATAATCGGCTGTAAAGGTCATCGTCCAACCTGCATCATTGAGCTGCTGCTTGGTTGAGATGGTAGAAAAGTCGGTGTATGCGAGCTGCTGAAGATTCGAAACACTGGATATGCCTTCAGCGGGATCTACAGTGGATCCGCCGCCTGCTGACTGATCCCCACCGGTCGTCGCAAATGCGGGTATCGTTGCAAATGCAGATACGAGCATCAGCGCGGTAAGAATAATTGAAAGTATCTTTTTCATAGTTTTCTCCTTTAAGAGATTTATTTTATAAACCCTTGAAAATCAAGGAATTTATACAGGGTAAATACTGAATTTAAATTTGACTTTTAATTTGGCTTCCCCTCAAGAGGAAGGCTTGTAAAAAGTAACATCTGAAACTCCCGTAAGGGAGGATGATTTTAATCTGTAAGGACAGGCGTCCTAGACTGTCCGCAAAATCAAAGTTTTAGTTACGAGTTGTATTCTTCGGTCTTTTTGCCTTCGGGACGGACAGTCGAGGACGCCTGTCCCCGCAATATCAACCTGTTTTCCCCACAGGCGCTACCGTAAGGCGCGCCTGTGGGTATTGATTCAAATCGAATTCAATCAGAGATCGATTTCGTCCTCCATAGAGGGATCGCTTCCGCCCTGCTCGGGAGTGATAGGAGCAAGCTCACCAAGAGGAGAAGCTGTTATAACGTCGAGAACGTTGAGGTCAAGAGCCTCAAGCTCGGGATGTGTATAAATCTTTTTCATTTTCATTACCTCCCTTATGCTTATGCTGCAACGTCATCAAACGATGCAAGATATTTGAGAGCTTCAACCTCTGCTTCGGTGTAACCCGTGTAGTCAGGTGTCTCAGCCTCAACTATAGCGTTAGCAAAGCCAACAACGGAAGCAGTCTGTTCAGCGGTGTAAAGTGTAGCGCTGGAACCGTCTGCGTAGGTTACTGTTACGTAACCGATTGCAACGTAACTTCTTGTGTAATCTTTAACGCCTATGATAGATCCCGCAAAGCTCTGGATTGTGTAAAGATCTGTTGCGTCAGCAGCAATATCCATATAAACGGTCTTTCCTACAGACTCGCCGTAAGCCGCGAGTTTAGCAGCGGTGAACTCGTCAACCTCTGCTCTGTAAGCCTCGGTTGTAACAAGTGTTCCAACCTTGAAGTCGGTGATAACACCGCCTGCGAAAAGCTCAACATATGCGCCCCAGTGTCTTCTTGCGAAGGATGTCTTGAATCTTATACCGGGGTTCTTTGCGAGACGGAGATCTGTTCCGCCCGCGTTGATAGCAAAGTCCTCAACATCAGTCTTTGTAACTATCTCGTAGCCCTTACCAGCCTCTGCGAGAAAGTCAACAGCTGCCTTTGCGCCGTCAGCAGTCATAACCGCAACTGCCTCGGTTGTGTAATCAGCAATAGCAACGGTTGTGCCGGCTGCAACCTCGGTCATAACATCGTTAACATATACATAAGCTTGAGCCTTGGTGTCAAGGATAGTTGCGTTTTCATCATTTTCGCCCCAAACGAGAGCATCGTAGTCTGTACCTGCCATTACGCTGATTCTGCTAATTGCGAAGATGTTGCTATCGCCAACGCCTGTACCTGTAAAGCCGATATCTCCCGCAACTATACGAGTCGAAGCGTTTCTTACAACCTTAACAGTCGTATCACCAACAGTGATATAAACATCTTTAAGAATATGATTTCTTACGGGAATCTGAACTGTAGCGTAAGCGCCGTTTGCGAGTGCCTCGATTACATCATCGGGCATTATACCACGCTTGTAAGCGGGCATATCGTTAGCGTCTGTGTAAGTGTAAACAACCTCTTCCCATTCGGTTCCGTTGTATACATAGGTTCTGGCAGAGTCGCATGCGTACATTGCGGTCTGGTCTCCTCTGAACTTGAACGCATCATAGTCGTTCCAACCGTACGCTTCGCGCGAGTCGTTACCCTGAGTGGTTGCGAAGCTGAAGTCAGCCTTGTCGTTCAAACCGAACGCGGTCATCAGAATATTAGTTCTGTTGTAGAACTTTACGTCATATTCCAAAGTATAGGAACCCATACCTGCGGGGAATATCTTTTCGGAATCAAGTTTTATATAGCTATTGTTACTTCCAAGGGTTGCAACAAGTGCATCTTCTTCAAGCCAAACATCAGCATTCTTTTTATCGGTGATAAAATCGTATCCGAGGTCAGCCTTGTTTGTAATATTAGCTATATTTACATTGTGAAGAACCGTACCGGGGACATAGGTTGCAGCGGGAACCTGCGCGTCGTACTTGTAGTAAGTACCGAGCGTATTGGAGTTCGCGTCGTCGCCGTATCCGCCTGCGTAAATCTTAATGTCTCTTACGGTTGTGGACTTTCCGCTACCCCAACCGCTATGAGAGAATCTGAAGTAACCCGTAACGGCGATAGGTGTTGTAGCCTTATAACGAACCGTATTGCTGTTCAAGGTTATATAAACATCGGTGATAGCGCCGTCAGCTATGACGATAGACATCTCGTAGTAAGAACGAGTTTTAGCGTCGCCCTCTGTGAGAAGGAGATTCTGTGCTTCTTTATCGGTCAAAGAAGTGGTTCCCGTAACATCGTGAACAGAAAATCCGCCGTCTCTCATTAAAACACCCGGGTCGGGAGTCTGCCATCTGAATCCTGCGCCCTCCTGGAAGCCCTGAGCGTCAGTTCCGAATCTTGCTATCCAAGTGTGGCCATTGTTGTAAGACAGAGTTGCCTTTACGACATAGTCTGTCGTAGCGTTAACAACCGCCTCGGGAAGATTCGTAGCAGAGGTAAGCTTGATAGCCTGATCCGAACCGCCAAGAACAACTCCGCCGTAGTAAAGCTGAGTAACGGAGTCCGCATCGGTGTCTGCCGTAACTGCTACGCCTGCTTTCGCAAGAATGGTGTCAAGCTCTGCGCCCGAATAAGTCTGACCATTGGAAAGGTCTGCGAGCGTTGTAAAATCTGTGTGGTAGAAAACTGTTCCGGGGGTATAGTCCGTACCAGTCTCACCGGCTGCGCTCGAAATGATAGCTGCGAAGGGAACCATCAAAGCTACCATAACAAGAGCGAGGAAGAGTGATAATGCTCTTTTCATTGTCTTTTCTCCTTTTTGATAAAAATTTATTATAAGCCCTTGTCTCTTGCAAGGGAATTATACGAGAAAATTCATAACCGTGAACCGTATCGGCATTCCCCGAAGCGCTTTCGTTTCGGGGAATGCTTACGCTTCATTATTGTTATAGATTTTTACAGAGAGTTAAATTAACCCTTATATCCTTCGATAACAGAGTTTATTTTACCCTTGATTCCTGCGCCTCCGATAGCAGACTGAATGCTGGTGTGTCTATCGGACATTTCCTTCTTGATAACGTTACTGATTCCGATCTCTAAAACAGAGTCTATCTCGAATCTGGTTGTGCAAGGAATCTCCTCGTGGTTACCGAAGATAACATCGAGCATCTCGATAGAGTCGTTATCACGAACCGTTCTTGTCTGAACGACTACGTCATAGTACTCATATTTAACGAGCTTATAGGAGTAAGCCGCGAGATTCTCAAGAATCGTGCAGGTACGCTTCACATCGGGGTTAGTTACAGGAATGCAACAAGCGGAAGCGCCACGGAATACCCAGCTTACATACTCTGTCTGGTCCTTGTTGTACTTAGGGGTGGGAACTATACCGTAATTGAATTCTGCCGAACGAATCTGCTGAATATCTCCGATAGTTCCTGCCATGAACGCTGCCTTACCCTTACGGTAAATGCTCTGGAATCCCCAGTTTTCCAGATCCGCGGAGTTCGGGAAATCGTTTGCCTTGGATTCGGTGTTGTAC
>JAFTHJ010000078.1 GCA_017457465.1 Clostridia bacterium
AATCTTATTGTCATAGAGATATTTAGCCACGCAACGGATACAGTTACCCGCCATAAGTCCTTCACTTCCGTCACGGTTGAAGACTCTCATCTTGGCATCGGCAACATCCGAGCGCTCGATAAGAACAAGTCCGTATCCGCCGACACCGTAGTGTCTGTCGCACATCTTGATACAGAGTGACTCGGGACAGCTTATACTGTTATCGAAGTTCTCGATATAGATATAGTCGTCTCCCGTTCCCTCCATCTTGGAGAACTTGACAAGTCTATGCTCTGTCGACATATTATTGATATCGACAAGCTCTGTGTTCTGCTGATTATAGCGGCTCGCGATAATGTCAGCCAGAGCGTTTGCGGTATCAAGCGAGGTTAGACAAGCTACCGAGTAATGAAGCGCCTTTCTGTGAAGGTTTATGTAGTCGGTAAGAGTGGAATCAAAGAGGGTTCCCGTGTATACGATATAGCTTATCTTTTCCTGCTCAATAAGCTTATAAACATCGTCACTGTCGTTGATAGAGCCTACCGCGGTTACCTTTGTTCCGAGTCCCTCGATAGCCTTTGCGGTATCCTTGGTAGCGTATATCTTCATTCCGATATCGTCAAGCTTCTTGGCAAGAGATACTATCTCGTAGAGGTCGTGCTCTCCAACGCTTATGAAGACACCGACATCCGAACCCGCGTGAGGCGATTTGAGCTTGAAGCCCGCCGAGGTAAGTCCCTTGAATATTGCTTCGTTGAGGTTCTTTCCAAGACCGAGCACCTCACCCGTGGACTTCATCTCGGGACCGAGATAGGAGTTCGCGTCGGTGAGCTTCTCAAAGGAGAATACAGGCACCTTGACCGCATAATACGGAGGAATCTTATAGAGTCCCGTGCCAAATCCAAGCTCACGCAGAGGTGTGCCGAGCATAACTCTCGTTGCAAGGTCTACCATAGGAACACCCGTTACCTTACTGATGTAAGGAACGGTTCTCGACGCTCTGGGGTTAACCTCGATAACATAAAGCTCGTTCTGATATATGAGGTACTGAATATTGACAAGTCCCTTTGTTCCGAGTGCCAACGCGAGGTTTTCGGAGGACTCGACCACAGTCTTGAGCATCTTATCGTTGATGCTATAGGGCGGATATACGGCAATAGAGTCACCGCTATGAACACCCGCGCGTTCAACGTGCTGCATAATACCCGGGATGAGGACATCGGTACCGTCGGAAATGACGTCAACCTCAAGCTCGGTACCCATCATATACTTATCAACCAGAACAGAGTTCTCTATTCCGTTCGCGAGAATACGGTTCATATATGTCTCGACCTCTCTGTCGTTATATACGATACACATATTCTGTCCGCCTATAACGTAAGAGGGGCGAAGCAGCACGGGATAGCCTATCATATTAGCCGCCGAGATTGCTTCCTTAAGCGTCATAACGCTCGTACCTACGGGACGCTTGATATTGAATTTTTCAAGGAGCGCGTCGAACTTTTCTCTGTCCTCTGCAGTATCTATTCCCTCTGCCGAGGTTCCGAGTATTCTGATACCGTTATCATCAAGGAACTTCGTAAGCTTGATAGCCGTCTGTCCGCCGAAAGCAACAACGACGCCTATCGGGTTCTCAACCTTGATGATGTTCATAACATCCTCGGGTGTGAGAGGCTCGAAGTAAAGTCTGTCTGCGGTATCATAGTCTGTCGAAACAGTCTCGGGGTTATTGTTTATGATAACAACGTCGTAACCAAGCTCCTTGAGTGTCCATACGCAATGAACCGAGGAATAGTCAAACTCAATTCCCTGTCCTATGCGTATAGGTCCCGAGCCGAGAACCACTATGGTCTCCTTGCCCGATTTCTTGAAGGAACGTGCCTCACAAGCAGTATCGTAAGTCGAATAGAAGTAAGGTGTCTGCGCGTCAAACTCTGCGGCGCAGGTATCGACCATCTTATAGCTTGCCAGCATCTCGGGATGCTCTATCTCTCCGCCAAGACGCGCAAGTGTTTTATCGGGATAGCCGAGCTTCTTGCCTCTCTTATACTCCTCAATACCCAGACCGTTCTCAGCGATATCGTTCTCGAAGTCGGCAAGGTTCTTAATCTTATTGAGGAAGAAGAAATCTATTCTCGTTATATCGTGAATAGTCTCGAGCGGAACTCCGCTCTTGATAGCCTCGAACACCGTGAAGATTCTTCTGTCGTCGGATATTTTAAGTCTTTCAATTACAGGCAGGTCGCTGATGGGAGCTGCGTTGAGGGTATCGAGAGAAATCTCCGCGCCTCTGACGGCCTTCATAAGCGCCATCTCGAAGCTGGGCGCTATCGCCATAACCTCACCCGTTGCCTTCATCTGTGTTCCGAGCTTACGGCTCGCGCCCGTAAACTTCTCGAAAGGCCACTTGGGGAATTTAACTACGACATAGTCAACGGTAGGTTCAAAACAAGCGCAGGTCTTGCCCGTGATATCGTTGGTTATCTCGTCAAGAGTATATCCGAGCGCTATCTTCGTGGTTATCTTTGCTATCGGGTATCCCGTTGCCTTACTTGCGAGAGCAGACGAACGCGAAACTCGGGGGTTAACCTCGATAACCGCGTAATCCATAGAAACGGGGTCAAGCGCAAACTGACAGTTACATCCGCCCACGATACCGAGCGCCGAAACTATCTCCATAGACGC
The DNA here is from genome assembly GCA_017457465.1 of Clostridia bacterium. Classification (GTDB taxonomy): domain Bacteria; phylum Bacillota; class Clostridia; order Oscillospirales; family CAG-272; genus HGM12713. The sequence continues at coordinate 2,665 of JAFTHJ010000078.1, forward strand.
GTTTCGAAGCATCTGATATTCTTTCGGCGAGAGTGTAAGAGCGGGAGCGACAACTATAGAGTCGCCCGTATGTATTCCCACAGGGTCGACATTCTCCATACTGCAGACCGCGATAGCGTTTCCTGCCGAGTCGCGCATTGCCTCAAACTCTATCTCCTTCCAACCGAAGATATATTTCTCAACGAGTATCTGCGATATCGGAGAGGCGTCAAGTCCGTTTTTAGCGATTATCACAAGTTCGTCCGCGCTATAAGCCACGCCGCCTCCCGCTCCTCCGAGCGTGAACGCGGGACGTACTATGACGGGAAATCCTATCTTGCTTCCTATCATAAGAGCGCTGTCTATATCATTTGCGATGTCCGAGGGGATACAAGGCTGACCTATCTCCTCCATAGTATCCTTGAACATCTGTCTGTCCTCTGCCTTGTCTATTGCTCTTGCGTCTGTTCCGAGGAGTCTTACGTTATGCTCCTTAAGAAAACCCTCGTGAGAGAGCTGCATAGCGAGAGTAAGACCTGTCTGTCCGCCAAGTCCGGCAAGAAGACTG
>JAFTHJ010000079.1 GCA_017457465.1 Clostridia bacterium
TTATTCATTATGGGTACCTCCGTTATAAAATTTGTACCCATATAAAAACAGCCCCACATACGGCGATCAAGAAAAAGGGATTGATCGCATGGGCATGTGAGAGCAAAGCTATTATCCTGAATACCCTTGTATTCTATCACAATACTTCTCTTTTGTCAAGTGCTTTTGCCGAATTGCACCCGATATTTTATTGACGTTTGTTCCCGAATACCGTTGACTTTGGGATATAATTGAGATATAATTATATCATAATCAAATCTATAAAAAGCGGGATTAACCTTATGCACAAACTATTATCAAATCTTATTATTTACAGAGACACCAAGGGAGAAAGTATTCTCTTTCGCCTCGGCAATATCTTTGAGAAATTCCATTCGGGCTCCGAGAGTGACGAGCATCTGCGAACCGAGATATTCATCGAGATACGCCGACTGCTCGAGGTAGCCACAAAATACGGCTTCGACAACAACCTCTGGCACAACTATCTGACATATTTTATTATCACCGACGAAAACCCTTTCAGCTTCACCTACGAAAAGGCGGGAAAGCAGTTCGGTACGGTGAACAGCTTTGCGATAAACGATTTCACGATATTCAAAAAGCTCTTTGATTACGACTTCTCGGAAATAGAGTCAAAGCTCGGAATAAATTGCTTCTCTGTCATCTCCGACTATCAGGCAATACCGAAGCGTGAGCAGATATACAATAAAAATGTCAGCGAAAAGGTGCGCGACTTGAGCCAAAAGCTTGAAAACGCCCCCGACGGCAGAGCGGTATTTGAGGCAGTGAGCTGCTTCTACCGCGATTACGGTGTTGGAATGTTCGGTCTTAATAAGGCATTCCGCCTCAAGGAGACTACAGACGGAGTAAAGCTCTCGCCTATAACGAATATGGAGCGGGTTATGCTCTCCGACCTTGTAGGCTACGAGCTTCAGAAAAATGCGCTGGTTGCAAACACCGAGGCGTTTGTGAGCGGAAAGCCCGCCAACAACGTTCTGCTCTACGGAGACAGCGGCACGGGCAAATCAACGAGCATCAAGGCTATAGTCAACCAATACTACGACAGCGGTCTGCGAATGATAGAGATATACAAGCATCAGTTCAAGGAGCTGTCGAGCGTGATATCGCAAATAAAAAACAGGAACTACAGATTTATAATCTATATGGACGACCTCTCCTTTGAGGACAACGAGACGGAATATAAATATCTTAAGGCTATTATTGAGGGCGGTGTTGAGACCAAGCCCGACAACGTGCTTATCTACGCAACCTCAAACCGCCGTCATCTTATAAAGGAAAGCTTCCGCGACAGAAACGATACGGCGTACACCGAGGATGTTCACCGCTCCGAGACGATAGAGGAAAAGCTCTCGCTCGTCAACCGCTTCGGACTCACGATAGGCTATATGAAGCCCTCGCGCACCGAGTTTGAGAATATAGTTCTCACTCTCGCGCGAAAGCACCCCTCTATCACTCTTTCCGACGATGAAATAATCGCCGAGGCGCACAAGTGGGAGCTTCGTCACGGAGGAATTTCGGGAAGAACGGCACAGCAGTTTGTCAACCATCTTTCGGGTATGGCTTCCTCAAAATAACGGATATCACCCCAATATATACAAACTTTCTCACCCATTTTCTCCTTTACCTTGACGGGCGGGGAGAGTGATGATATAATTCAACCAATATCTTTATAGAGGTGTAAAAATGAAAATATTGAATTTCGGTTCTCTGAACATTGACTATGTATACTCCGTTGAGCATTTCGTTCGCGCGGGTGAGACTATCGCGTCAAATTCTCTCAATCTTTTCTGCGGTGGAAAGGGACTTAATCAGTCGGTCGCCTTCGCCAAAGCGGGAGCTGACACATACCACGCGGGAAGTATCGGCAAGGAGGGTACGATGCTTACAGATATGCTCGTCTCGGCGGGTGCTAACACCGATTTTGTTGCTGTACGCGAGGATATCTCCTGCGGTCACGCGATAATTCAGGTAAACGCTCACGGCGAGAATTGCATACTTCTTTACGGCGGAGCTAACCACACTATCTCCAACACTATGGTAGACGAGGTGCTTTCGCACTTTGGCGAGGGAGATATGCTGATGCTCCAGAATGAGATAAACAATATTCCCTACATAATCGCACAAGCCAAGAAAAAAGGTATGATAATAGCCCTCAACCCCTCCCCCTTCAATTCCGACATTCTCGGCTTCGGTCTTGACAAAATAGACTGGCTGATACTCAACGAGACCGAGGGACAGGAGATAACGGGCAAGGAAGCTGCCGAGGATATTATCGCGGCGCTGGGCAAAGCTTACCCCGAAATGAAAGTAGTCCTCACACTCGGCAAACACGGCGCTACATACGCCTACAAGGGTGAGCGCGCGAGCCACGGAATATTCGACACCCCCGTTGTTGACACTACCGCGGCGGGAGACACCTTTACAGGATATTTCTTCGCCGAGATAATGAGCGGCAACACCCCCGCGGAGGCACTCAAAATCGCGTCTGCCGCATCCGCGATAGCCGTATCCCGCAAGGGCGCGGCACCCTCTATCCCCACAAGAGACGAGGTCTTTAAATTATTTGAGCTATTTGAATAATAGGCAAAATAACGCCGACGGATTTCGTCGGCGTTATTTATATTTGTTTAGCGTTTTTTCCTCTTAAAGGAAACCGCGCATCCCAATACGCTAAAAGCTACCAGCGCGGGAAGCGTCGCAGAGACACTTCCAACGCAACCGCTTAAATCTATCTGTTTAAGTGTGGACTTGGTCGCCTCTGTCACAGCCGTGGTATTCGGGGTAATAAATGGCGTTTCTCCTGTTGTTTGAGGCTTTTGGTCAGTAGAACTGCCGTTTTCCTGCGATGTGCCAACCGAGGAAAGGTCATAAGTATACACCGAGAAATTCTCAAGGATGATACCTCTGTAGTCTCGGGCCGTGCCTATATGAGAAAAGCCGAAATAACCTGAATTAATATAGATAGGAGAACCTTTTTTCAAAAAATAAGAATTAGTTCCGATATTTATATAGGCATATCTGCTTGTTCCCTTTTCAAAAAGCAAACGTATCCTTATACTTTCACAGTTTGCCAAAAGTGTTGTCAGCCCACTACCGTCACCGAGCGAAGTTGTACAACTGTCATCGGTATAATACGTGTAGTCATCGACCGAGTGCTCTTGATACATAACACCTCTGAATTTAAAGGTACAGTTTGATTCCATATTGCTCCACTCACCTGAAGAGGGCACATAATCGTAAGAGCTATATGCGGCGGAGGCTGTGTGTATCCAAACATCGGAAGCCAATTTCATAGTATAATCAACTATAAAATTTTCTTCAGAATTAAATGCAACCCTGTCCAGAATAAGGTGAGACGTCTCGGAGGTGTTGAAATACATACCGTCATATGTATATTCTATAATAGATCCCGTGCCCGTATTGTGCCACCCCGCGGACAAAAGCTGACTATCCGAACTGATATTTCTGAAATCTATGGAATAGACAGACTTCTTATTCGTAACTCCTTCTATTTCATCAACCTGCGGAGATTCTGCCGATACCGAAAACATCGCCATCGTCGAGGCAAGAATGATGATGACAAGTATCAAAGCTAATACTTTTTTCATTAAAACCTCCGTATAGCTTATATCTTCTCAAAGACAAGCGTTGCCTGTATTCTGTCGCCGCCACCAAAGCCCGAGCTTTGAGCCGACGCGGTCGTAATAGTATGCAAACGGTATCCCTTGGCAGCCTGATCATTTATAACATTCTCAAGCTCGGAAAGGTTCTTTGAGCCTGTTCCAATGAATTTTTCCTTCAATGTTACCTGTAAAACTACGTACTGTTGCATTTCATTTTCTCCTTTGATTTTATTATCTGAACTCGGTCATATCCGACTTGAGTGATTTCTTTCTCGTGATTGAATACCATTCTGCGGGATTCTCTGCCGTAAGTATTCCGTATTTTGTCTTGATTGCCGTAACAAGCATTTCGGGGTTGAGAAAATTCTCTGTCTCGGCACAAAGCACGGCGTTCATTCTGATACTTCCGCTCTCTTTATTATATCCCACCGAAACCGATTTTATCAGAGGAACGACATCTATCTCCCGCTCTCCCGATTTGCTCTTTTTCACCAGCGTGAGCGGAGAGGTTGTGAAGAGCTTCTCAAGCTCACCCGCAAACTCCTCTGACACCGAGTCGGCAAAAATTTCATACTCATATTCGCAGAAGGCTATCTCCGAGAATTTCGTGCTTGGAATATAGACATCAAGCGCGTACATCTCGTCGGTAAGCTCGGCGTTGAGCATTCTCTTGATATCCTCGCAGGGCATTTCCCTGTCAAACCGCAGGTCGAGGAATTCGCACTCGCTCTGCGTTCCTACCGAGAGGGGCGTTGAGAACACGAGCTTCGCGTGGGGATTAAATCCCTTGGTGTACCATACGGGAAGTCCCGAACGCATAAGTATTCTGTTGAAGGTTCTCTGCAAATCAAGGTGAGATATATACTGTAGCTTTCCCTTTTTAACAAACTTAATACGCACTGTCATCGGACTTGCAAGTTCGGGCAGCATCTTCAGATATTCAGGTCTTGTTATTTTGCTGCTTTTGGACAACACGAGCGCTCACCTCCAAGTCTGTTAGCTCCGCAGCCGCTGCATTTTTCGCGGCAGTTGGGAGTTGTTTTTTCATTATGCGCGTTTTTATATTCTCTGATAAGGAATTCCTTGGTAACTCCGCAATCTATGATATCCCACGGCAGTACCTCGTCAAGGGCAAACTCGCGGTTTGCGTAGAAAGCGGCATCAAGTCCGCTCCGCTCTATGACAGAAATCCACTTGTCATAGTCAAAGCACTCGTCCCACGCGTCGAACATAAAGCCCTCGCGACAGGCAATCTCAAGCGCTTTTGAGAGTCTTCTGTCGCCTCTCGCGAGTACCGCCTCAATGCGGCTGACCTTTGCGTCGTGGTGGGTATATACCACCTTTCTGTCAGTCACCTTTGAGCCGAGATATTCCTGCTTTTCCACAAGTGTTTCGAGCGAATCCTGCGCCACCCACTGGAATGGCGTAAAGGGCTTCGGGATAAAGCAGGACACGCTTATTGTGACCTGCGGCTGTCTTGCCTTGTTCCTTGTAGGACACTTATAATACGCGTCAACAACCGAGGAAGCGAGTTTCGCTATTCCCTCAAGGTCCTCGTTAGTCTCTGTCGGAAGTCCCTGCATAAAGTAAAGCTTGACCTTATTCTTTCCTGCCTCAAAGGCTACATTTACCGCGCGAAGCAGGTCTTCCTCACGCACATTTTTGTTTATAACGTCGCGGAGTCTCTGCGTTCCCGCCTCGGGGGCAAAGGTCAGAGAGGAAGAACGAACCGACGCTATCTTTTCCATAAGCTCCTTTGTGAAGCTATCAACCCGAAGTGACGGCAAGGACAGGCTCACCATATTCTCGTCAGTCCACTCAAGAAGCATATCGGTGAGAGCTTCAAGCTCGGTGTAGTCGCTGATAGAAAGCGAGGTCAGTGATATCTCGTCATACCCCGTGGACTCAAACAGACACTTCGCCTGTTCGTTGAGCGTCTCGGGCGATTTTTCTCTTACGGGACGGTAGATAATTCCCGCCTGACAGAAGCGGCAGCCGCGAATACAGCCGCGGAAGACCTCGAGCATAACTCTGTCGTGAACCGTTTCAATATACGGCATTACCACCTTTTTCGGGAAATAGGACTTATCCATATCCTTCATTATGCGCTTACGCACAGTCTTCGGGATATCGTCGTATTTCGGCTTATATTCCTTGACGGTTCCGTCCTCGTTATAGCTTACCTCGTAGAGAGAGGGTACGTATATTCCCTCGATACTGCGAGCCGCCTCGTGAAGATACTCCGCCTTGGTGTATCTGCCCTCGTCCTTCATTCTGATATACAGTCGGCAAAGCTCGGGGAGCATCTCCTCTCCCTCTCCGATATTGAAAAGGTCGAAGAAATCCGCCACAGGCTCGGGATTATACGCGCAGGGACCGCCTCCGATAATAATCGGCATAGAGTCGTCTCGCTCCTCGCTTCGCAGGGGTATTCCCGCGAGGTCGAGCATATTCAACACATTAGTATAGCTCATCTCATACTGGAGAGTAAAGCCTATCATATCAAAGGCTGTCAGCTCGTCACCGCTCTCACACGCCGTGAGCGGAATATTGTGCTTTCTCATCTGCTCCTGCATATCTATCCAGGGAGTATAAACTCTCTCGCACCAGACATCGTCAGCCTCATTGAGTACGCCGTAAAGTATGCGCACACCGAGGTTGGACATTCCTATCTCATAGGTATCGGGAAAGCAGAACGCGAATCGCGCCTTTATATCCTTTTTGTCTTTTATTATCTGTCCGTACTCTCCGCCCGAATATCTACCGGGCTTTGAGACGCTTTTAAGTATTGTGCTTATATTTTTGTTCATTGGATTTTTGCTCTCTTTTTCTTTGTTTTATCTCTTTTGCGCTCACGCCGAAAAATAATCGTTTTTCGGGAAGACGAGCGCCGTAACGCCAATTGCGGGAATCAAGGTAAGTGCTTGAATCAGAAGCAGATAATACTGATTGAGTCCGCCTATAAGGTCAAATACAGTGAGCGCTATAAGTCCCGCGCATATAATTCCGAATATCACCCACTGCAACACCGAGCATATCTTCAGCGCCTTGCGGAATTTCTTACACCAGATAACGCTTTCAATAAGCTTCAGTCTTGACGCGCATACCACAAGTCCCGTATCCTCGTCCGAGGCTCTTTCCGCCTTGTTGTAGTAATCCGAGACATTCTTATGTATAACATTAACGGGGTTGGTCTTGCTATTCCGACAAGCCGCCGCAAAGGCGCTGTTTATCGCGGGGTCGTATGTCTCTATAGCGCAGCGTATGCCATTCTCTCCGAGCTTCTCGAGAAGCATCTCAAAGAGCGGCTCACACTTATATCTGCAGCAAAGCTTCGCCGCGGGACGTCCGTCTACGGCAAAGCCGAGTATTCCGTCGCCCTCACGTGTATTCTCCATTCCCGAAAAAGCTATTCCGTATCTTCTTCCGAATTCCGCGTCTCCGAGTATAAGACTGTGTTTGCCGTCCACGACTGCCTCAACTCCGTTTTTCGCTATTCTGCGAAGCTTCACGGTGTATTTCCCCTCCGAAACTCCGCCAAAGACTCCGCTCATAGGTCCGCCGATAGCGCTGTAAAGCGCGTCGAGATATTCAACGACCGCTCTCGCGTTGGATTCATCGTATATAACTATTCCGTTATCCTCCGCCGAAGCGACCTTAAAGAGGTGCATATCGGCAAAAACCATATAATCACAGTCCGCGTATTTACTTGCCATCACCTCACCCGCTACAGCCGAGCCTCTGCGATAAAGGTGAGAGGACATCTTATATATGGGGAGCGTGTGTATCGCAAACGATGAAATCGGGCAGAGCGCCAGAATAATTATAATAAAGGTCGCTACCGAAGCCTCCGCGGCGCCACCGAGCATTGCGCATACTACCGCCGCAACAGCCGCCATTATGATGACGGGAGTTATCGAATAGGTTATGAGCTTGTCGGTCTCGCCCGAAAGATTCACTGCCGAAAAATATCCTCTCGGGAAATCTACCTTACGAGGCTCGAATATTCTGCTCTCTCGCGGCACTCCTCCTCGATACATTTTCTCGGCGCACGAACCCGCCGTGGGCTTCGTTGACACCGTAAACTTGTTTTTATCCGAGGAATATATATCAAAGCATTTTATCTCTCTGCACACCTCCGCGTACTCAAATATCAGTCCCGCGAGTACATAGAGAGACGCCGCCGTTCCGAACATATGCGAAATGCGGTTTGGCGATATCACCGTCAGTGCCGCTCCGTATATAAATACGAACAAACAGGACAGAGACACAAACGACCATCTGTCCGCCTTGAAGGTGAACGCCTTTTTTATACCAGACAACAGTTCACGCCACGCGAACGCCGCCGAGAACACAAGAAGCTGCATTCCGACAAGCAGATACACCACAGGATACTCCACGTAGTTTGGAACAAGCTCCATTTCTATATCAAGCGCACTGATAAGCTCGTATATAAAAAGCAATACCGTAAAGAATGCGCAACCGAGAGCGCGAAGCCCCGTAAACATCTTTTCTTTGCTATAAGCGGCGAGAAGCTCCTCTGTCTGCTCCTCATCCTCAAATTCCTCACCGTCAAAGGCAAACGCCTCATCGGGATTAATCTGCGAGGTTCCGTCGCGTTTAGCTCTGCTTATATAAGCATCCATTCTGTCGGCACCGACAGACGCCTCAAGTGCGCTCACATCGCCAAACTCAAGCATAATACCGAGCATTGAATCATCTATCTGCTCAAGAGCACCGTCGCCGTCAGATTCAGCTTCGGAATATTCGACTTCCTCTGTGCAGCTCTCTCCGAAATCCATTGCGATTTGCAAGGCATCCTCATCGTCGGTCTCTACGCTCTCGCTCTCGCTCTCCTCATCCGCCACGACCTCCTCCGACATCTCAAAGATAGCAAGTTGACCGCTCTCGTCACTGAAAAGCTCTTCCTCTTCTATCTCCGCGTCAGGCTCTGCCTCGGCTTCAATTTCTGTCTCTGTTTCGGTTTCTGTATCTGTCTCAACAAGCTCAAGGACATCGTCAAGCTCCTCCGTCGCCTCTACAAAATCATCCTGCGACAGAGCCGAAACGTCTTCAGCCTTTACCAGAACTATCTCTCCGTCCTCGTTTTCAACGAAAATCTCGTCCTCTCCGTCAAAATCGTCCTCGTCGTCAAAGAGTGTGCCGTCACCGTCAAGCTCTGCCTCTGCTTCATCAAGCAAGGATTCGATATATTCTTTAACATCTTCATCGGTATCCTCTACGACGTCAAATATCTCCTCGGAAAGCTCACTGACAGGCTCAAGGTCAAACGGAGGTATTCCGTCGTCCTCCTCTTCCTCGGATATCGCTTCTTCTTCGGTTTCGGTTATTTCCTCTTCTGCGATTATCTCCTCTTCGGCGGCAGACACCAAGGACTCGGGCATCTCAAAATCGCTCTCCGCATCCGCCAATATCGTATCGTCAAGGTCATATGAAAAGGAATCCTCGCTATCCGCGTCGGTAATTCCCTCCCCGCTCTCTCCGCTCATAAACTGACGCTTCAGTCTGTCCTGAAGCTCCTCGTGGGATATGGAGCCGCTATTATCCTCTGTCTCTCCCGACTCCTCGTGGGCAGCGTCGCCGTCCTCTCCGTATGAGCTTTTGAGAAGCTTGAGAATATCATCAATATTTTGTTCGTTATTCATATCGCCTCTCCTTTGCCAAAATCAAATTATAGCTGCTTCAATTGCTTCTGTGCTGTCTTGACGCCTCCGCCAGAATTATCGCGGCGGCAGTCGATACGTTGAAGGAATTCACCTTTCCGTACATAGGGATAGACACTATATAATCCGACCTATCCTTAACAAGCTTTGAAACTCCATCTCCCTCACTGCCAAAGACAAGTGCGCAGGGGCACTTGAAGTCTGTCTTATAATAGGGCTGTCCCCCCGCCTCGGCGGAGAATATCCATACGCCTCTCTCTTTAAGCTCCTCGATACAAGCCGCGATATTCGGCACCTTCGCGATAGCCATATGCTCTATAGCACCCGCAGACGCCTTTGTGACAACAGGCGTAAGTCCCACGGCGCGGCGCTTCGGGATTATAATTCCGTGCGCTCCCACTCCCTCTGCGCATCTGATGAGCGCTCCAAGGTTATGCGGGTCGGAAATACCGTCAGAAATGACTATAAGCGGCTTCTCGCCTCTCTCCTCGGCAATTCCGAGAATATCCTCGACCGAGCAATATTCCTTTTCTGCCGCCATAGCGACAACCCCCTGATGAGGCGTGAAGCCCGACATCTTATCAAGCTTTATCTTATCAACCTCTACCACGGGTATCTTCTTTTCTACCGCCTCCGCGACGATTACCACGATAGAGCCCTCGCGCTCTCCTCGCGCAACAAATATTTTATCTATATCTCTGCCCGACTTGAGCAGCTCTCTGACCGCGTTTCTGCCAATGACAACTCCCTCGGACATCTCCTCCGTCTCCTGTCGTCTCGGCTCCCGCTCTCTGCGGTCGCCCTTGTATCTATCGTTATTCCGAGAGCGGTTATTTCCGTATTTTTTATTATCCATAGCGTTCCTTTCACGGCTTTTCCCGCCGCAAAACACGGGAGAGAAAAGCTCTTTTACAATACTATTACTTAATTGTATCATATTTTCTCGATTTTGTATATAACTGTGTCAAAAAAAATCAAAAAAATCGCGGTTTTTCGTCTTTAAAAAAACAGAATATGGGCTGTCACAAGCAAAAGTCGTGACAGCCCGTACATATCGGTTTATTTTCTTCTTTTCAGACTACTTAACTCCTTTATAAAGGTGTCGATATCCTTGAACTCCCTATAGACAGAGGCGAAGCGGACATACGCGACCTCGTCACGCAGCTTGAGCTTGTCCATAACCATCTCGCCTATCTCCTTTGTAGACACCTCGTTCGAGAGAGAATTCTGCAATTCGTTCTCTATTTCATTAACGATTTCCTCCGCTTTGACGGGACGCTTCTCACACGCCTTGATTATTCCCGACATAAGCTTATTGCGGTCAAATATCTCTTTAGCTCCGCTCTTTTTGATAACGAACATCTGAACTGTTTCGACTATCTCGTACGTGGTAAAACTTTTCTGACATGCAAGACACTCTCTGCGGCGGCGAATACTGTTTCCCTCCGTCATAGGTCTTGAATCGACTACTTTACTCTCGAGACTTCCACATGCAGGACATTTCATAATAAACTTATACCCCTTCTATCAAAAAACTTAATATCAGGCAGCGGCAACGACAAAATGCCTCGCTTACACCTTATTATTTCAATTATAGCACAAATTCCCGACAAAGTAAAGATTTTTTTAACATCAATATTGATTTTCTCTGTGATAGTCCGATACGATATCGTTAAGAGTACAGGGCATTGCCTCAAGCTCGGCAATTTTTCCGTAAAGCGCCATTGCCTCTCGCTCATTTTTGCCTATCGCGGCAAAGGCGTCGTCACTCTCGGTCTCTATACTAACCGCGTAATAGCTGCCCCTTGCGCTGACCTTCAGCTCATAAAGTGCGTATGTCGCAATACCTCCTTCTCCGTGTACGGTTTTGTTTTCGGTTCTGCGAATGCTCTCATAAGCGGTGTCGTTTTTGTCTTTCATATTTGTCATTTCGGTTTTTCCTTTCGAGTTTTTTGTTCGAACGACTCCATTATAACCTCGCTTATCCGAGCTGTCCGATTAAGATTTTGGCAAAAAAGTCAGAAATTACGTAAGTTTTCGGCAAAAAAGGTATTTCACATCAAATTTTATGAATATTTTGCCAAAATAATGTATATTTATTCCAACTTCATCTCGGTTCAACACCGCAAAAGCGAGAAAAAGAAGCAAATGGAAGCGATTCCACAAACCCACTATGGACAAATAAAGGCAATAGGATTTATAATTTCTTTGAATATAAGAACGGTATTGCGTTCTCATTTTTAAATTCAGCCACCTTATTTTTCTCAAGTCTCTTTTTCACCGATTTTCACATTGGAAGAATAAATATACATAAAAACAAGGAGAATCTATGAATATTTACAATAAAAGAAACAAAAAAAGGACAAAGCGCACCCCAAGAGGGTTATGTCGCTTTTCCTTTATGATACTGCGAGTAGGGCTCCCGATAATACTTCTCTATCTTGTCGCTTTTCTCTCGCTTCTGCTCTCATCCGAGGATATCCCCGCATACATACTCGCAAAAAAATATTACCACGTACTCGAGCATATAATTATGAGCGCCACTCTCATAACCGTAGGCGGTCTTGCCGTCGACCTTGCGGAGAGACATGTGAACGCCGATAATACTCCCCATCAATAATCTCCTCTTTCGGGGCATTATTCACCAAACAGCCTACTCACATCATATACTTTCTATCGAAACAAAAAA
>JAFTHJ010000080.1 GCA_017457465.1 Clostridia bacterium
CCCACGGGCTCGACTGCCTACTCGCTATCGGCGGGAGGACCTATCGTTGACCCGAAGCTCTCTTGCTTCTGCGTAACGCCGATATGTCCCCATTCCTTACTTGCGCGTCCGCTGGTCTTTCCCGATACGGCGCGTCTTGAGGTAAAGAACATATGCGCGAGAGAAAAGGTGCTTCACCTCACGCTTGACGGAAGAGTTACCTACGACCTCTATTACGGGGATATTGCGCTTATCACAAAATCCGAGCTTACCACAAAGCTTATCCGCATAAAAGAGCGAAGCTTTTATTCCAAGATAAGAACCAAGAAATTTCTTTGATTTGAGGAGCTTTACATATGAAAAATGAAAGACAGGAAAAAATACTTGAACTTATTTCGAAGCACGAAATAGAGACTCAAGACGATATGATAAGCAAATTGAGAGCCGACGGATTCAACGTGACACAGGCAACAATATCGAGAGATATGAGAGAGCTGAAGCTCACCAAGGTGCTTACGGCGAGAGGAACCTATAAATACACGGTAAACCATTCGAGAAATCACTCGAATAACGTGAAATTCAATAATGCCGTTGTTGATTCGATAATAAGCGTCGATTTCGCGGGGAACTGCATAGTCCTCAAGACCTATCCCGGACTCGCGCAAGCGGTTGCGTCGGGTGTTGATTCGCTTAATATCAGCAATATCCTCGGTTGCGTCGGTGGGGACGATACGATTATTGTTGTTGTCAGAGACGCGGAGGCGGCAAAGGATATAAGCGAAAAGATAAGGGAACTGATGAAGACCTTCTGATATACGGAGAATTTCAATGATTTTATCACTTCATATAGAAAACATAGCGGTAGTGAGAAGCCTTGATGTCGATATGAGAGGCGGATTTACAGTGCTTTCGGGAGAGACGGGAGCGGGTAAATCTATCATAGTCGACTGTCTTGGACTGCTCGGAGGAGCAAGAGCCGACAAGGATATGATAAGAAGCGGTGAGAGACAGGGCGAGGTGTCGGCGGTGTTTGCCGATATCGGAGAGATTGCCGCAAATATAATAACCGAGCTTGGATTTTCTGTCGAGGACGGTACGGTGATGCTCTCGAGAACAGTGAGTGCCGATTCGGCGTCACAGGCGAGAGTTAACGGAAGAGCTGTATCTCTCTCGGTGCTTCGGGAAATATCGGCGGCGCTTTTTAATATCCACGGGCAGAATGATAACCACAAGCTGCTGGACAGAAAAAATCATCTTGCTCTGCTCGATAGATTTGCGGGATGCGACACTCTGCTCACCGAGTACGGTGAGGTATATGCGCGACTTACCGAGTGCCGTCACAAAATCGAGAGCTTCAGCCGCGACACAATGGAGAGCAACCGAATGAGGGAGATGCTCGAATACCAGATAGCCGACATTGACGCGGTAAAGCTTCGCTCGGGCGAGGAGGAGGCTCTTGTTGCCGAGTCCAAAAGATTGCAGAGCATCGAGCAGATAAAAAAGCACAGCGCGATTGTTGAGAGAGCCTTGTCTGGCAGTGAAAAGGGAGTTGGAGCTATCTATCTTATTGAGCGAGCGGCGACTGCGCTCAATCAGCTTTCGAGTGCTTCCGAGGAGGCGACGGGACTTTCCGAGCGGCTTAACGAAATCAAATATGAGCTTGACGATATCGCACAGGCGGCGTCGTTACTCGGAGATATCTCCGACGAGGACCCCACGGCGAGAATAGATAAAATAGAGGGAAGACTTGACCTTATATCAAGACTCAAACGCAAATACGGCGCTACTGTCGAGGATATTCTCTCTTACCGAGAGGATGCGCAGAGAAGACTCGATATGATAGAGAATTCCGACGAAGAGTGCATAAGACTGAATGAGGAATACAAAAAGCTCTCTGCCGAGGCAGAGAGAATAGCTACGGCGTTGCGCAGGGAAAGACGCGCGGCGGCAAGGTCGCTCACCGAAAGAGTGATATCCACACTTGAATTTCTCGATATGCCAAAGGTATCCTTTCAGGTCTTACTTGAGGCGGATAAGGAGTTTAATCCCAGAGGACTCGACCTGTGCGAGTTTATGATATCGGCAAATGCGGGTGAGCCTCTTATGCCTATGGCAAAGATAGCCTCGGGCGGAGAACTCGCGAGAATTATGCTCTCGCTCAAGAGTGTGCTTAATGAGTGCGACGGAATAGATACAGCGATATTCGACGAGATAGACACGGGAATTTCGGGCAAGACCTCGCGCAAGGTCGGCATAAAGCTCCGCGAGATATCCCGCGGTACGCAGGTCGTCTGCGTAACTCACTCGGCACAGATAGCCTCTCTTGCGAACAACCATCTGTTTATATCAAAAAATGAATTTGACGGCAGAGTGCAGACGGCTATTCGTGAGCTTGACGAGGAAGGCCGTGTTGAGGAGATAGCGCGTATTCTCGGAGGTATCGAGATAAGTGATATTCAGAGAAGCGCGGCAAGAGAAATGATAGAAGAGGGCAGAAGCCTTTGAGAGGTAGGAATGAACAAGACCAACGCTATGCGTCAGCTTGACGCGGCAAGAATAAAATACGAGGTGTGCGAATATACAGTCGACGAGAACGACCTCTCGGGCGTTCATATCGCCGACGAGATAGGTCTGCCTTATGAAATTGTTTTCAAGACGATAGTCACCAAGGGTGACAAAACAGGGTATACCGTATTCTGTATTCCGTGCCATAAGGAGATAAATCTCAAAAGAGCGGCGGCGGTCACGGGCAATAAAAAAATAGAGCCGGTGGCAGTCAAGGACCTGCTCGGACTCACGGGATATATCAGGGGCGGTTGCTCACCGATAGGAATGAAAAAGCGATTTCCCACGTATTTTGATAGCTCGGCGCTATTGCGGGAGCGGATAACCGTAAGCTCGGGGGCGAGAGGTGCTCAATTGTTTCTTGACAGAGCGGAGCTTATCTCGTTTGTGGGAGCTATGACGGCAGAGATTGCCGAGTGAGGGCGAAAATCACTAAAAGTTTTGGAAAACGCTTGAAATAGTAGGGCGTGTGTAGTATAATTAAAAGGTTGACTAATATCACCGAAGAAAGGTTTGATAATATGCTTAAAATAAAAAAGACAATATCGGAAAAGATTGCCGAGAGGCTCGTAGCCGCCTTTGACGGCGCGGAGATAACGGCACAAATGATAGAGGAAATGCTCGAATATCCCCCCGACGCGAAAATGGGAGATATCGCGCTTCCTTGCTTCAAGCTCAGTAAAGTCCTGCGTAACGCCCCCCCGAGGATCGCGGCGGCGATAGCGGACGGATTTGAGTGCGAATACGCCGAGAGAGCAGAGGTCGTCGGCGGATATTTCAATATATACCTTGACGGACAGAAGCTCGGCGAGAAGGTTGTGGGCGAGGTTATGGAAAAGGGCGAGAAATACGGTGCGCCCGACTTCGGCGCGGGTAAGACGGTAGTGCTTGACTATTCCTCTCCCAACGTAGCGAAGCCCTTCCATATAGGACATCTCGGAACAACCGTTATCGGTCACTCCCTTAAGCGTCTGCACGAGTTCGCGGGATATAATTGCGTTGGCATAAACTATCTCGGCGACTGGGGTACGCAGTTCGGAAAGCTTATCGTTGCTTACCGCACGTGGGGCAACAGGGAGCTTATCGAGCAGGGTGGTATAGACAAGCTTGTTGAGCTTTACGTCAAGTTCCACGAGGAAGCAGAGAAGGACGCGACTCTTAACGATAAGGCAAGAGCAGAGTTCCACAAGCTCGAGCAGGGCGACGCGGAGAATCTCGAGCTTTGGCAGTGGTTCGTTCAGATAAGCCTCGCGGAATACCAGAAAACATATAAGCAGCTCGGAATAGAGTTTGACAGCTATAAGGGTGAGTCTTTCTATACCGACAAAATGCCCGCTCAAGTTCAGAAGCTTCGCGATATGGGGCTTATGAAGATAGATGACGGAGCATCTATCGTTGACCTTGAGGAATACGGAATGCCCCCCTGCCTGATACTCAAGAGAGACGGTTCGACTCTTTACCCCACCAGAGATATAGCGGCGGCAGTCTACCGCAAGGAGACCTACGATTTCGATAAGGCTATATACGTCACCTCGGCTGGACAGAGTCTGCACTTCGCGCAGTGGTTCAAGGTGGTTGAGCTTATGGGCTACGATTGGCACGACAAGCTCGTTCACGTGCCCTACGGAACTGTCAGCATCAACGGTGAGAAGCTTGCGACGAGAACGGGCAACGTAATACTCCTTCGCGACCTCTTTGCGCTTGCGATTGAAAAGGTTGCGGGAATTATAAACGAGAAGAATCCGAATCTCGAGGGCAAGGAAAGGATAGCCGAGCAGATAGGCGTCGGGGCGGTTGTGTTCTATTATCTTTCCAACAACCGTATCAGGGATATCAACTTCGTGATGGAGGACGCGCTCAGCTTCGAGGGTAATACGGGGCCGTACGTTCA
>JAFTHJ010000081.1 GCA_017457465.1 Clostridia bacterium
CAATGATTGATATTTTAAGAACGCTATCCCTCGTGTGGTCGGTTGCTCACGTGCTTGTTCTCTTTATGATTCTTTTTGAACCGAGGTACAGTAAAAAGAAAAACACTGTAATCACCATTGTGGGTATACTTACCATAATTGCTCTTAACGTAACCCTCGCGATTCTTTTTGGAACGGCATTTCTCGCAAAGTGCGTATTTTTCACGATTATTCTCACAAGCCTTATTTTCTTTTTTATACTTTCGAAATACAGAGACGGACGCTTTCTGTTTACTTTCTGTGTAGTTGACACAGTCTCACTCGCGGTGATAATTCTGACTGCGATTATAGACAAATATCTTCTTGGCGGACTCTGCATATTTATGTTTGCATCAAGGCTTATCGCCTTTCCTCTGCTTGAGTGGTTCGCCATCAGAAAGCTGAGACGGGGATACCGTTTGCTTCAGGACACAATGAAGCGCGGCTGGTGGTGCTTTGCTTTGGTTTCGGCGCTCTT
The DNA here is from genome assembly GCA_017457465.1 of Clostridia bacterium. Taxonomy (GTDB): domain Bacteria; phylum Bacillota; class Clostridia; order Oscillospirales; family CAG-272; genus HGM12713. The sequence continues at coordinate 497 of JAFTHJ010000081.1, forward strand.
TTATCTGTTGATGGTCCTGCTTATGAACTATCCGAAGCCTATTACCGAAAATCCCTCAGCTGTCCCCGCTATACTTCTGGTTATAGTTCTTATGCCGCTTATGTATTTCAACATATTTCAGATACTCTACAACCAACAAAAGCTTCACGAGATAACTCAGCAAAAGGATATTCTTTATCTTGAGCGCGACCATATGGAGAGCATAATCAAGCAGAACGCCGAAACCGAGGAGCGGATACGAATTGAGCGGCACGACCTGCGCCACAGAATGAAATCTATTCTCTCCATGCTTGAAAACGCGGAATACGATGAGGCGGTAGAGTATATCCGCACGGCTACTCACTTTTATAATGTGAACAAAACCGAGCGCCATTGTCAGAATCCTATTCTTGACGCCGTATTTTCTGTATTCTTCTCCGAAGCAGAGGCTAATGGAATCAGAATAGAATCCTCTCTCGCGATTCCGAACGAGCTTTCGGTTGATGCCACAGAGCTTTCCGTGGTATTTGCCAACGCGCTTGAAAACGCGATTCACGCCTGTAAAAAGCTCCCCGAGAGCGAACGCGTTATAAAGTGCAAATACGTGATAGGACCGAGACATATGTTCCAGATTTCGAATCCTTACGTTGGAGATATCTCACTTGACCGCCACGGACGTCCATCTTCCAATGAGGCGGAGCACGGAATCGGAACACGTTCTATCGTTGCTTTCTGCGAAAAATACAATGCCGACCTCAATTATAAAATCAAGGACGGCTGGTTTAACATAAGAATAATTCTTTAACCAAAAAGATAGGGACTGCATCGGCAGTCCCTATCTTTTGCAAGAGTTTTTTCTTCTTTCCGTCATCACTCTTCGACATAATATCCCATATAATGATATTGAAGGAGGTGTAAAAATGACAGAAAGACACGGCGGATGCTCGGCGGAGATAGGCTCTGTAACTCAAGCTATGAGAGCGCAGGACGCTCTTGCATCCGCGGCTATACCTTCAAAAATAATAAAATCGCAATCATCCTCCCGCCACGGCTGTATCTACGGCATAAGCTTTTCCTGCAGACAGGAAAACAACGTCCGCGCCATTCTTGAGAGCTCAAGAATTCCCGTCAGGCATTGGACGTCGGGAGGCGATTTATGATTAGCTATCTCGACAACGCTGCAACCACATTTCCAAAGCCGAGGACGGTCTATAGCGAGGTATACCGCTGTATGACAAGATACGGCGGAAACGCGGGCAGAGGCTCTCATTCCCTCTCGCTCGGTGCCGCAAGAAAGATATTTGAATGCAGAAGTGCCATTGCCGACCTTTTCGGCGTGGGTGAGCTTGAGAGAATATCATTCACCCTCAACACAACCTACGCACTCAACACCGTTATAAAGGGACTTCTGCGGCGCGGCGACCACGTTATAATCTCTGACATAGAGCATAACGCGGTATTTCGCCCGATATACAAGGCGGCAGCGGCAGGAGACATCGAATACGATGTTTTTTCTTCAATGGCATCTTCTCCGAGGCGTTCCCCCACTCTGATATGCGCGAAAATTGCCTCGCTTATACGCCCGAACACGAAAATGGTAATATGCTCACAAGCGTCTAATATTTGTTCAATGACGCTTCCGATAAAGGAAATCGGCGAATTTTGCCACAGACACGGACTTCTGTTTGTAGTTGACGCGGCTCAATCGGCGGGACATTACCCTATCGACGTGGACGGTATGCACATCAGCGCCC
>JAFTHJ010000082.1 GCA_017457465.1 Clostridia bacterium
AAGCGGTGTCTCTCTCGGGCTTGGTTATCTCCCCTTGAAGAGCCGTCTGCTGTACCTCATATTCAAGAAGCTTCTTCTGAAGCTCGGCATCCGAAGTGTAGGCATTCTTCGCCTCCTCGAGCTTTTTAAGTCTTTCGTCTTCCTTGAGCGCCAAACCGAGCGCTGCCGCAAGTTCCATAATTTCCATTTTTCTTTATCCTTTCAATTCTGTTTTTTATCTTATTATTTTTCCGTAAAGCGCGAAAGTATCCGCCCTTTCGATATATATGTTTAAAAATTTTCCCGAATCGGCATCCTCACCGTCAAAGAAAACTATCTTGTTTCCTTCGGTTCTGCCGCTGAACACCTCGGAATTGTTCTTGCTCCGTCCGTCGCAAAGCACTCGGAGTGTCTTGCCCTCAAGGGGCTTGTTCTTCTCAAGAGAGATAGCGTTCTGCGTTGCAAGAAGCCGCTCAAATCTCGCGCTCTTGACGGTATCGGGTACCTGCTCCTCGCGCTCCGCCGCGGGTGTTCCCTTTCTCGGCGAGTAGATAAATGAGTATATCATATCAAATTTAGCGCGTTCGAGAGCCGAGAGAGTGTCCTCAAAATCCGACTCGCTCTCGCCCGGAAATCCTACCATTATATCCGAGGTTATTACCGCGTCGGGCATTTTTTCTCTTATATAATCGACTGTCGAGATATATTTTTCAAAGGTATATCGGCGGTTCATCTCGCGAAGCACCTTGTCGCTTCCCGCCTGCATCGGCAGGTGAAAATGCCTTGCTATGTGCTTTCCGCGCGACATAACATCAATAAGCTTATGAGTCGCGTCCTTCGGGTGGCTCGTCATAAAGTGGAGCATATAATCTCCCTCTATCGTGTCCAGTTGTTCAAGGAGGTCGGCAAAATCGTAATCGTATCCGCTATCCTTACCGTAAGAATTCACATTCTGGCCCAGCAGGGTTATGTCTTTATATCCGTTCGCCACAAGCTCTGCAACCTCGGCATATACCGCCTCACGAGTTCGGCTTCTCTCACGACCTCTGACATATGGCACGATACAGTAGGAGCAGAAATTGTTGCAGCCGTACATAACCGACACCCAAGCCCTCACTCCGTCTCCTCGCTTTATCGGAACACCCTCGGCAACGAGATATTCGCTTTCCTCCGGACAATATATTCTCCGTCCACGCTCAATACGCTCGGCAATAAGCTGGGGAAGACGGTGGATAGACGAGGTTCCGAAAACAAAATCAACATAGGGGTAGCTATGCTTTATCTCGTTCACGCGATGCTCCTGTGTGACCATACATCCGCAAACGGCGATTATAAGCTCGGGATTTTTGTTTTTGAGGTGCTTATACTGCCCTATCACCGAGAGTGCCTTTTGCTCGGCGTGTTCACGTATCGCGCAGGTATTTACGACGATAAGCGACGCCTCCGCGGACACACTTGTTACCTCGTATCCCATAGCCTCTGCCATTCCCGCGATTTTCTCGCTGTCCGCCTCGTTTTGCTGACAACCGAAGGTCATCACGAAAGCCCGTTTACGCGCTCCGTGAGTCTCGGCATATTTATCATTTTCTTTTTTTATTTTTTCAACATACTCATACTGCTTCCGCATCTCGTAGGGCGGCAATATGTTATTTCTCTTTTCTGCCAAAATAACGGTTCTCCTTTCGTCGGTGCGCCGAAAAGCGCCGAAAGCCGACAAAATCTCAATATATTATTATAATACAAATATAGAATTTTGTCAAGTTCTAATATCCGGTTGGGAAACATTGTTTTTGCATAATTTGATGAAAAACAGCAAAATGCCCGACGGATAACCATCGGGCGTTTTGAAAATAACAGTATTTAATTTCAATATCCGTAAGGAAAGACTATGCTTCCCGCGATATCAAAGAGGTAATCGTGAGATTTGAGTATCTCGGCGATGTCGTAAGAGCTTTCGGGCTTTTCCTTCGAGCGCATCATGCAAAGTCCGTGGTCGCCCGGGTCGTGATAGTCGGTTCCGCCGCTCACCGTCAGGCGGTTATCCCTTGCGTATCTCGCTGCGACCGCGACCTTTGAGTTATGCACGGGGTGGCAATTGAAGGTCTCGACGCCGTCTATCGAATCGAGCGGGGCGAGTACCATATTCCTTCTGAACGGGTGCGCCTGAAGAATGATATTTTTATCGTTCTTAAATCCACTGTAAAACTCGGAAAGCCCCTTGTCTATATACGGAATTATCTTTTCGATATCCGACGGCTCAACTCCGTAAACGAGATAATCGTTATCGTTCTCACAAAAACGCACCTCTACTCCGAGTATCACGTGAACTCCGAAGCGCTTTCCCGCTTCGAGCGCTCGGTAATAATCGTTCAGATACTCCTCTGCGCGTGTTTCCTCGCTCTTGACGAGCCAGTCGGGATTGAGGTGGTTTGTGACTACGACACAGTTCGCTCCCGCCTCTGAATACCTCTCGACCATCTCCTCGGGCGATATCTTTCCGCAACGGCTCACGGGGCTTGTGTGCGCGTGAAGCTCTGTTCTGAATTTATATTCGTTCAAAATATTGGTTATATCCATTTTAGTTTCCTCCGTTTTATCACAGCCCTCAAGTCAGACCATTTCCTCGGGCTTGAAAATCTCGTCAAATTTCTCGGCATTAAGGAAGCCAAGAGAGAGACAAGCCTCCTTCAGGCTTATATTATTTTCATAGGCGAATTTCGCCGTTTTTGCCGCGTTTTCGTATCCGATATAGGGATTCAGAGCGGTTACGAGCATAAGAGAGTTATGAAGATTATAGCTCATTTTTTCTCTGTCCGCCACGATACCGCAGACGCAATTATCGCAGAACGAGCTTATAGAATCGGCGAGAAGTCTTACCGACTGCAGGAAATTATAAGCGCAAACGGGCATAAATACATTCAGCTCAAAATTGCCCTGCGACGCCGCCATTCCGACCGAAACATCATTTCCCATAACCTGCACCGCGACCATAGTGACCGCCTCGCACTGCGTGGGATTGACCTTTCCCGGCATAATCGACGAGCCCGGCTCGTTTTCGGGAATGCGTATCTCGCCAAGACCGTTTCTGGGCCCCGAAGCGAGCCAGCGAATATCATTAGCTATCTTCATCATATCCGCCGCGAGTGCTTTCAGCGCACCGTGAGCAAAAACAAGCTCATCACGCGATGTCAGGGCGTGAAATTTATTCTCGGCTGTGACAAACGGCTTACCCGTAATTTGGGAAATCTCCTCTGCCACCGCCGCATCGAATCCCGCGGGGGCGTTGAGCCCTGTTCCGACCGCGGTTCCGCCGAGCGCAAGTTCGTAAAGCTCCGAGACAGACTCGGCTATCATTTTTCTGTCGCGTTCAAGAGAGGAGCGCCAACCCGATATCTCCTGCGAGAATTTTATCGGCGTCGCGTCCTGAAGATGTGTTCTTCCGCTTTTGACCACTCCCTCATTCTCTGCCTCAAGCTTCAAAAACGCTGCTATCAGTCTGTCAAGCGCGGGTAGAAGTCTATCCTCTGTAGATAGCACCGCGCTGATATGCATTGCCGTTGGAAATGTGTCGTTTGAGGACTGCGACATATTTATATCATCGTTGGGGTGAAGCAGACGCTTCCCCGCAATCTCATTTGCTCTGTTTGCTATGACCTCGTTTGCGTTCATATTCGACTGCGTTCCCGAGCCTGTCTGCCATACGACAAGCGGAAAATGCGCCTCAAGCTTACCGTCGATAATCTCCTCACAAGCCGACGATATCACAGAGAGCTTCTCCGCGGTCATCCGCTCGGGCAAAAGAGTCGCGTTTGCTCTTGCCGCCGCAAGTTTGAGGATTCCAAAAGCGTGAATTATCTCGCGAGGCATAGTCTCCTCACCGACGCCTATTCTGAAATTGTTTCTGCTTCGCTCGGTCTGCGCACCCCAGTATTTATCCGCCTCGACGCTTACCTCGCCCATAGAGTCATGCTCTGTCCGAAATTTCATAAACCTCTATATCTCCGTTAGAATTTATTTTTATCTGCTCATCACAAGCCGTACACAAGGTCATTAGATAGTCATTCCCCGCATACCGCACTTCAAATCTTGAAAAACGCACCTCACGACGCTCACTCACCTCAAAGGTATCAACACCCGAAAGTGCCTCGCCGAGTCCGTGTCCGATATATTTTGCGTAGGCTTCCTTTGATGTCCATACGAAGAAAAACGCCCTTGCCGAATATCCCTCGGCTTCAAGAAACGCCCTCTCGCGCTTCCCGAAAAATCTCTGTGCTATCTTTTTGATATCTCGCCCGTCAGCTATTCTCTCGATGTCTATTCCCACAGCAGAGCCGTCCGCCGAAAGAGCCGCTGCCGCAATCTGCGAGGAGTGCGAGATATTGAAGCGCAAGTTCTCATGCTCCGAAAAATACGGCTTTCCATATTCGTCCCGCGAGATAAGAATTCTCTCCTCCGCGCCGACAAGGGTATCGGTAAGCCGCTTGAGCGCGACAAGTCCGCACAAGGACAAATCTCTTGCGCCCCTATTGCTCATTCGCTCTATTCGCGCTCTCTCGTCCTCCCCAAATGTGCGAAAGAGGTCACGCGACGCATATTCGCTTATTCCATCAACACCCATCTCAACGGGAGATAAAAGAGATATCTCTGTCATATAGCCTCCGACAAAAATCAATTACGATATATTATACATCATTCCGAGCTTTTTTTCAATAACATATAAAAATATTTCCGCAATTATTGAAAAAGGGGCTATCGTATTTAGCGACAGCCCCTTAACTTATTTAATTTTATTTGGTAAGTCCTATATCGTATTGCGCAAGTTCCGCCTTGGTCATACCGTCATAGAGAACTATGGCGCTTCCGCTTTCGGAGGGTGCGATATTATAGGTTACCGTGGTGAAATCAAAAAGATTTCTTCCATACGACGGGTCATAGTGAAGATTATTGGAGATTATTGCTTCCGAGGAGTTCGACCATATAGCATAGTCCGCATCCATACTTGCGTACATTGCCTCGTCTCCGCCGTTAAAGCCGTGATGCGATACCTGAACGAGGTCGCACTTAAGTGAGCTTCCGTAAATGGCGTCCAGCATAGCGCATCCGCGCTCCTGCTGGTCTCCGAGAATTATCATTCTGCCCGAATTGCCTGTGAGCGAATACATAACAGAGGTCTGGTTTGTGTCGATAATCGCCTTGCCGTAATGGTTCTCTGTAGTCCAGAGAACATCGACACAGATATCTCCGTATACGAATCTCTGCCCCGCGTGAGCAACGATTATCTTCGCATCGGGATAATATCTCTCCGCTCTTTCGTAGAGGGCATATCCCCTGCTCCTCATATTAATATCCTCATCGTTCGGAATTCCCTCCGCGGTGTTCTTGTCAATATAAAGCTCATCACCGGGAATATTATAAACAAAGTTCTGAACCTCGACCTCTTTTGAATAGGAGAGCATAAACTGATTAGCCGCTCCGATATGGTCGGTATGGAAGTGGGTTATGAACCAAGCCGCGATAACGGGCTTACCCTCACGCACATTCTGTTCAACCACTATGTTATATACGAGCGTTGCATCCTCCGAAAGACCGCCGTCAAAGACGATAAATCTTCCGTCGGAGAGACGGACAACGTAACCGCACTCTGCTCCGACTGTTGTCATCTGAACTCTCGCTATCTTCTCTATATCCGCTTCGTTTGTGGGAAGCGCGGAGGTATCCACACTGTCTACCGCGATAGATATATATCTGACGTCACCAAGGCTATCGGATTTCTGTGTTCTGTCGGTCGTGGCTGGGTCGGTGTACGCGATATGAGACAGTGTAAGTATCGCATATCCGTCGGTCCATGTCTGGAACAGATTTCCGTTTGCCGTTGTCGCGGCGTGAAGTCTGAAGCCTCTTGAGGAAAGTTTTTCTGTGTATTCTATAAAGTCGGTCTGACTTGCGTTATGAACTATGATATAATGCGACTCGGATGGGGTGAAGCTATCGAAGAATTCAACCTCTCCGCTGCCGTCATAGAGGGGCGCGTAGCCATACGGCACGTGGTCGGCAAGGTATGTGAGCGCCTCCTGTTCCTTGGCGGTATATTTTGAGAAATCGTTCGTTCTACCGACTATATCCTCCGCAAGTAGCGCGACAGAGGTCTCGGCTGAATTGGAATAAACCGTTGTGGTCGTACCGTCAGCGA
>JAFTHJ010000083.1 GCA_017457465.1 Clostridia bacterium
GGAGCGGCAGTCACCCGCAACGAAAATACCCTCTGTCTTTGTAAGACAATCTTCGGCAGCCTCTATATAGCCGTAATCGTTGAGGTCGGCAACATCCGCAAACGGAGCATTTTCGGGAACCTGACCGATAGCCACAAAAATTCCGTCGAGCTTTATCTCGGTATCAGTGTTTTCCTCGGTGTTGCGAATCTTTATAGCCTCAAGACGCTCACCACCGATAAGCTCGGTGACCACAGAATTGAAGATAAAAGAAACATTATCCTTTTCGGTCAGCTTTGCCACCAGTCTGCCCTCACCAGTCATGGTAGCGAGGTTCTGAATGACATAAACCTTTCGGCAGTATTCGCTTAACATAACCGCCTCCTGAAGAGCGGTATTTCCGCCGCCGATAACGGCAACGTCGCGTCCGTTATAGAAAGCTCCGTCGCATACCGCGCAGTAGGAAACGCCCTCACCGATAAGCTCCTCCTCTCGCTCAATTCCGAGATGGCGGTGCTTTGAACCTGCCGCAATAATAACTGCCTTTCCGTCGAATTCACCGTAATTGGTAACGACGGTGAAGTATCCGTCCTTTTTCTCTATTTTCTCTGCGGCAGCCATTTCAATATCAGCTCCGTGAGACATAACCTGCTCAAGAAGCATTTCCGCAAATTCATTTCCGCTTACCTGCATAAGCGAGGGATAATTTTCTACCTTTGGGGAGAAGGTTATCTGACCGCCGAATGTCTCCTTTTCGAGAACGAGAACGCTCTTGTCGGCTCGAAGTCCGTAAAGCGCGGCGGTAAGTCCCGCGGGACCTGCTCCTATAATAACAATATCGTGCATTTTTATATTCCTTTTCAATAAAATTTTCGGGGAAGGAAGAAAGCTTCAGGCGCTTCTTCCTCCCCCAATAAGTTAAATAGCTTTACGCCTCTTCAGCAAACTTGCGGATATTGGATACGTTAACTATCTTCTCCGCAACGTCACCGTTTATAACGACGAGCGTGGGAGCCTGTTTGATTCCGTAGGAGTTTGTAAGCTCGGGATTTTCCTCTGCGAGAACCTTTTCGTAAACGATTCCCGCGTCATCAAGGAATTTAGCCGCCATCTTGCAGTTGGGACAGGTCTTTGTAGCGAAAAGCATTATTTTGCTGTTTTCGGCATTGACCGTCTTGGTCTCAACCTTTGCCTCTGCTGCGGGAGCATCGGGAGCGGCGTTCATATTGTAACCCTTCTTGTTCATAGAAGCGCCGATATCGTAAAGCTTACGCATCTTGTATTCCTGCGACTTACCGTCGTTCCAGTTCTGAACAGGGCGGTAGTAGCCTGTTATACGGCTGTAGACCTCTGTCTTTTCGCCGCAATGAGGACAAGCGAATGCTTCGCCGGGAATATATCCGTGTGTCTTACAAACAGAATATGTGGGCGAGAGAGTGTAGTAAGGAAGCTTGTAGTTTTCAGCAATCTTACGAACGAGATTTGCCGCAGACTGCCACGAGGGAAGCTTCTCACCGAGGAAGGCATGGAATACTGTACCCGAGGTGTAGAGCGTCTGAAGGTCGTCCTGAACATCAAGAGCCTCGAAAATATCGGAGGTGTATCCAACGGGGAGGTGAGAGGAGTTGGTGTAGTAGGGAACACTGTTGTCCTCACAAGCTGTGATAATGTTGGGGAATCTCTTGAGGTCGTGTTTAGCAAGACGGTAAGAGGTAGACTCTGCGGGAGTAGCCTCGAGGTTGTAGAGGTCGCCGTACTTTTCCTGATAGTCGGAGAGACGGTTTCTCATAAAGTTGAGAACATCCTTTGTGAATTCCTGTGTCTCCTTGTGAGTAAGGTCAGCCTTGAGCCATTTAGCGTTAAGACCAACCTCGTTCATACCGACAAGACCGATAGTGGAGAAGTGGTTCTCGAATGTTCCGAGATAACGCTTGGTGTAAGGATAAAGTCCCTCGTCGAGAAGTCTTGTGATAACAGTTCTCTTAACCTTGAGAGAACGTGCCGCGATATCCATAATGTGTCCGAGACGCTTGTAGAAATCAGCCTCGTTCTCGGCAAGATATGCGATTCTGGGCATATTTATGGTAACAACTCCGATAGAACCTGTGCTCTCGCCGCTTCCGAAGAATCCGCCCGACTTCTTGCGAAGCTCACGGAGGTCAAGGCGCAGACGGCAGCACATACTTCTTACGTCGCTGGGCTCCATATCACTGTTGATGTAGTTAGAGAAATAGGGAGTACCGTATTTAGCGGTCATCTCGAAGAGAAGACGGTTGTTTTCGGTATCCGACCAGTCAAAGTTGCTTGTGATGGAGTAGGTGGGAATAGGATACTGGAAGCCTCTTCCGTTGTGGTCACCCTCAATCATAATCTCGATAAACGCCTTGTTTATCATATCCATCTCTGCCTGACAATCCTTGTACTTGAAGTCTCTTTCCTTACCGCCGACGATAGCGTTCATCTCGGCAAGGTCCGCGGGAACCTTCCAGTCAAGAGTGATGTTGGAGAAGGGCGCCTGTGTACCCCAACGCGAGGGGGTGTTTACTCCGTAGATAAAGGACTCAATACACTTCTTTACTTGGTCGTAATTGAGGTTGTCGACCTTTACAAAGGGTGCGAGATATGTGTCGAAAGAGGAGAAGGCTTGAGCACCCGCCCACTCGTTCTGCATGATTCCAAGGAAGTTTACCATCTGGTTACAGAGGGTTGCGAGGTGAGATGCGGGAGCGGAGGTTATCTTACCGACGACACCGCCGAGACCTTCCTGAATGAGCTGCTTGAGGGACCAACCAGCGCAGTAACCCGTGAGCATAGAGAGGTCGTGGAGGTGAAGGTCCGCGTTTCTGTGCGCGTTTGCAATCTCCTCGTCATAAACCTCGGAGAGCCAGTAGTTAGCAGTGATAGCGCCCGAGTTGCTCAAAATAAGTCCGCCGACGGAATATGTAACAGTGGAGTTCTCCTTAACACGCCAGTCGATATTCTTGACATAGCTGTCAACGAGAGCCTTGTAGTCAAGAACGGTGGACTTCATATTACGGAGCTTTTCTCTCTGCTTACGGTAGAGGATGTACGCCTTTGCGACATCCGCATATCCCGCCTGAACGAGAACCGACTCAACGCTGTCCTGAATATCCTCGACCGCGATAAGGCCTTCTTTTATTTTAGGTTCAAAATCTGCCGTTACCTTGAGACCGAGCAGATCGATTACATCGGGGTGATAGTTCTTTTCCTGCGCTTCAAACGCAAGTTTGATGGCTTCGCTGATTTTTTCCATCTTAAAATCAACGACTTTGCCGTCTCTTTTTAATACCTGATACATTTTTTTCTCCTTTACTTTTTTATTTTTTAGCGCATTATGTGACGTATATAAGTATAAAGCAAAAGAGAGAAAATGTCAATTGTGAGTTCCTACAATATATTGATATCTTTGTTGTACGAAATCACAATATATTGTATAAAGACATTGGTTTGATATAATTCGACATTATATGCCGCGAAGCTCCGATGAGGGCAGGTATTTTCGCGCGGAAGCCAGTATTTGCTTCATTTCTTCGGGCGAATAAGCCGAGAGCCCCGAGGCTAAAATGTCTCCTGAATCGGTAAAAGACTGCAAAAAGTAGCGTCGAGCACCCGATATCCATTTTGCGATAGACTCTATATCTTGTGGTGTGTGAAGCTCCTTTACCACAGTCGTTCGGAACTCGAATGGAATATTACCGTTCATAAGCAGGGAAATGCTCTCTGATATTTTTGAGAGGTCTATCTGAATCCCGCAGGTCTCGGAATATTTTTCTTGCGAATTTTTTATATCCATAGCGACGTAGTCGACAAGTCCCTCGTCAAGTATAGCCTTAAGTCTGTCGGGAAAAGCGCCGTTTGTATCGAGCTTTACGGCAAATCCCATATCCCGTATTTTTTTCATAAAATCCGCAATGTCCCTCTGAAGCAGAGGTTCTCCTCCGGTTATACATACGCCGTCAAGAATACCTTTCCTCTTGTTTAAAAATGAGAAAAACTCATCTTCGGGAATTATATCGGAGAAATCGGGAGAAATTACAAGTGAGGCATTGTGACAAAATGGGCATCTGAAATTACATCCACCCGTAAAAACAGTACAAGCGACCTTTTCGGGAAAATCGAGCAGAGTAGTTTTTTGCAGACCTTTTATTACCATAGTAATCTGTTATCCTTTCGAATTGTACTCGTAAAAAGCATATATAAATTGTAACATAAAAGAGGAGAAAAAGCAATTACCTATAAAAAATTATACTGCCGAAATAAAAGATAGTTCGGATTTCTGTAAAAAAATCTAAAAATCTGTGTTTTTCGGAATTAAAGTTTATAAAAAACGTGTAGTGACAGCTGTTTTCGAGGATGATAAAATGAAACCGTGAAGATAAAAAAGAAGAAAGAAAAAATGGAAACATGAGGTGACCATATGAGCGTATTTAATATTTTGAATCTGATTTGCGGACTCGCGCTGTTTTTGTTCGGAATGAACTTTATGGGGGATACCCTGAAGAAGAGCGCGGGTAATAAGCTTAAAACTTTTTTGGGAAATATGACTTCAAACCCATTCAAGGGATTCCTCCTTGGTATGGGTGTTACGGCGGTTATTCAATCTTCCTCCGCGACCACGGTTATGGTGGTCGGATTTGTAAACTCCGGCGCTATGCTGCTTTCACAGGCAATAAACGTCATTATGGGAGCTAACGTGGGAACAACGGTCACGTCATGGCTGACGGGACTGTCAGGTATCGGGGAAGGTGGAGCGACTGCCGTTTCATTTTTGCAATGGCTCAAGCCGTCCTCGTTCGTGCCGATACTCGCGCTCGTGGGTGTTTTACTCTATATGCTCGGAAAGAACGCCCAGAGGCGTAATGTGGGGCTTATATTGCTCGGCTTTTCCGTGCTTATGATAGGTATGGATATGATGTCGGAGGCGGTAAAGCCATTGAGCGAGAACGAGGCGTTCAAATCGGTTCTGCTTTGGTTTACAAATCCCGTCTTCGGCGTTCTGGCTGGTATGGTAATGACCGCTATTATTCAAAGCTCGTCGGCGTCTGTGGGTATTCTGCAGTCACTTACCGTAACTGGCGCTATAACCTTCGGAAACGCCGTTCCGATTCTTCTCGGACAGAAGATAGGTACTTGCGTGACCGCCCTGATATCCTCGATAGGAACCAGCCGAAACGCAAAACGCACGGCGTTCGTTCACTTTTATTTCAACGCCATAGGCGTGGCAGCGTTTCTTGGACTGTTTTATCTCTTTGACTTTATAGTAGGATTCCCATTTATGGGAGACAGTATAGATATGTGGGGGATAGCTATAGTTCATACCGTCTTCAATATCTTCTCTGTAATTCTCCTCGCTCCGTTTTCAAAGCTGCTCGAAAAGCTCGTTTGCCTTACAGTTAGAGATAAGAGGGGAACAGATACGCCCGAGCTGCTTGATGAGAGATTTCTTGCGACTCCTGCCGTAGCAATAGATAAAAGCGCACAGACGGTGGGACAGATGGCGAATGAGGTCAGGGAAGCCTTTTCAATATCATCGGGACTTCTGTATGATTATGACTCGCGAGGCGCGGAGAAGGTCAGGGAAATAGAAGTGCGGGTTGACAGCTATGAGGATAAGATAGGCGCGTATCTCTTGAAGATTTCTCCCGAGAGCGTTCTCTCAAAGGAAAATATGGAGATAACCAAGCTACTTCATCTTATAGGCGATTTGGAGCGTATATCAGACCACGCCGTGAATATCGTGGAATCGGCAGAGGAGATAAGGGATAAAAAAATCACCTTTTCCGATGAAGCTATCGAGGAGCTTGAGATTATGAGCAGTGCGGTCGGTGAGGTTGTTGATATAGCGCTCTCGGCTCTGGTGTCAAACAATATAGGGGAAGCTGAAAGAGTAGAGCCGCTTGAGCAGGTGATAGACGGACTTCGAGACGAGCTGAAGCGCAGACACATTTTGAGACTTCAAAAAAGCAAATGCACCGTAGAGCACGGCTTCGTTCTATCTGATATTTTGACCAATTACGAAAGAATTGCGGACCATTGCTCGAATGTAGCCGGATGTATAATAGAAATATCAAAGTATAAAACGCTTCAAATGCACAGCTATACAGACCATATAAAGGAGACCGATGCCGCTTTCGAGGAGCGATACCGTGAGTTCTTGAAAAAATATTCCCTTAACGAGTATAGTGAATAAAAGAAGGTAGGCTTCTTTTGAAGCCTACCTTCTTTTTTATATCACCGCATAAGCTATGCCGTAGCTCTGGGCGTATTTTTGAGCGAATGAGCCGCTGCCACAATAAATAGTAAACGCCTGTGATGTTCCATTGAAGGCGGAATGCCCTATTTTAGTCA
>JAFTHJ010000084.1 GCA_017457465.1 Clostridia bacterium
ATAGTTATACGCTCTCATCAGCGAATCGAAATCTATACCGCGGTTTTCTTTATAATGCTCCGGATTAAAGGAATCGATAGAAATAATTATATATCTCTGCCCCGCATCGTAAATTTTTTGCAACTTCTGGGGCAAAAGGATTCCGTTTGTAAGCAATATCGGTTCTATTTTATTAGAAACCATAGCTTTAATTATATTTTCTATCCCTTTGTACGTTAATGGCTCTCCGCCGCTAACAGAACAAGCCTTAACTCCCATTTCCGCCAGTTCTTTAATAACGCGACTTATTTCTTCAAGGCTTCGTTCTGTCAGGTTTCCTTGATTTTTTGAATACGCGTGTTCACAATAAGCGCAATCGGAATTACATCTCATAGTGACTTTAAAAAAGGCATAGCGTATATTGCTAGGAGACTCTTTATTTTCTATACGGTTTTCCAGATTTTGAGCGTGAGAGACAAAATCTGTCGGATACTCATATCCGAAATGCTCCGCCGACATACGCTCTATCTCTGTTACAAAATTTTTGTCTTTCATATTTTCAAATCATTATAAGATACGCTTCTTATATTGTTCAATGCGTTTGACAAGATATTAGCGCTATCGAAATCCCCTTCCGCGCACAATGAAAAGATTTTAAACCAGAGCTGCTTTTCGCTTTTAGCTATGGCGAAATATTCCTTATCCAAGAAGCGACAAAAGTTAACAAGACGAAGCTCTCCGAAGAACTCACAAACGCCGTCGGTTTCTTCCACCGCAACCGTTCTGCGCTCCTTGATTGCCTCAAGTATTGACTCTCTGGAATTTTCCTTGCAAAAAGCTATGGTATAATGAGTTCCGAACAGCTGACTTACACTATCGTCATTAACTATATGACTGTCGGACTGACCGAGAAAGGCGTAAGGCTTCGGCGCGTCGCGTAAGCATTCCAAGGCAAGTAAATGCTGCTGTTGAGATATTATAGTGTTTCCTTTAGGAGAGCCTCCCACAACCTCAAACGCGTCTATCGAGCCGCTCTTTATAAACGCCTTAATAAGCGAGTGGGGCGCGTCAAGACGAGTCCAATCGAATATCGGCTTCCAATACGGATGACACAACACGGAGAGTCCGCCAAGCTCGTGAATCTTATCCGTAAGCTCAACAAGTCTCTCTACTATCCATTTCAATTTTTCTTCTTTAGAGTCGAATTCAGGTATCTCCGGAAGCGTATACAGTTCTTTCGGAAGCGCCTGTGTTGCCCCAAGAGAAATAATATGCATAGGTTGGAAATTGCAGGAAAACTCTTCTCCGTTGAGAATTGTAAGCTGATTCTTTATTCCGAAATCAGAAAGCTTATCCAAATATTTTTTTGCTTCCACAGAACCCAAATAATTATTGTGATCGGTAAGGGCTATGTAATCAAAGCCGTACTTAAGCGCCGCTCCTATATGCTGCAAGGGCTCCTCAAGACCGTCCGAATAGACGCTGTGCAAGTGCGTATTTCCTCTTAACGGCATAAGCTCATATAAATCCTTCTCCAGAGCATAAACGAAAGTATTAAGAATAAGCTCCTTCTCACCGCTTTCGAGCTTGTGCCATATTGAAATGATATAATCCTGCTCAAACCCGAAGAAATAGGAGAAAGACAATACCCCATCCTTTGCCTCAACGAGTATGGGATTTTGTTCGGTCGCGCTTGAGGCTGCGACATCATACTCAAGAACAGGGCTCACAAGCACATAATACGCGCCCTCCAGCACAAAGTGCGGATATGCGGTAACATATCTGCTTTTAACGGTGATTTCCGAATTTTCACCCGCTCTTAAAATTCTTGGGCTCAAGGTATAATAATTTTTCTTGTTGGTTTGATAATAATTAATGCCCGGCATATCTTCTCCGCTCCTTAATTTTTGATTTTATATTAAAATTAAAACACAACAGATAAGTAAACTTAAAAACAAATTCAAATACTTGATTTGATTATCGGGAAAGGTTCCGTGCTCTTGAAATTTTGAATACATAACCTGTCTGTACAAGGGCTTAAGGGTTTTGTATTTAACACACCCCGCCAAGGTTCCGAAGCTCTCGAAAACAGAAAGCAGCTCAACAAGTAATACCTTCCAAAGGGCTTGTTTGGACAAAATCATTTTTTCGAAAGAAGACACCAGTATATATGTTATAAACATAACAGGCGGAACAATCAAGGCTATAAAGCCAACAACAAAAGTCAAAATCAGCGAAAAAAGGCTGACCAAAAGCAAAATTGCCACCCAGTTAATATCGGCAATCAAACGGTCGGGATGAGATATCGCAACCAAGACGTTTGACCTTCCGTAGCTGAAAAGTCTCGAGGAAACCTCTTTAAAGCTTAACCATGTTTTATTGCTGTGGTAAACGGTCGCATCGGGAGCGGATTTAATAACATATCCAACATTCCGAATACGAAAACCGATATCAACATCCTCTCCGCCAGGCTTATTTGGGAATCTGGTATTAAAGCCTCCCGCACGGTAAAATACATCCCTTAAAACAGAAAAGTTAGCGGTGGTTCCCCACTCCAATTCGGGATGCTTCATAGGTTGAGTAAAGCAGTTGCACCACGATGTTTCCGAAAGGGTTTTTACCAATGGATTCTCCCGTCCCTCTAAAATAACAGGGCCCGAAACGGCGCCCACGGAAGCGTCCTCATACATAATCAGATGCTCGTTTATGACATTGGGCGTAACTATACAGTCTGAATCACAGTAGTATAACAGCTCGTATTTCGCCAATTCCGCGCAACGGTTTCTTTTTATAGCCACAGACGATGCTTCGTAATAATAACGCGCATCATACGCTTTACACAATTCTTCTATAGCTTTTGCGTCATCCGAATCCGAATTATCAACAATCAACAACTCTGTGGGTAACGAACATTCTTTTCTAGCCCTCTCCAAGCTTTTGAAAAGCTCTTCCAGCAATTTTACTCTTCCGCGAGAAACAACGAGAATGCTGACACCATCTATCATATACAACCCTCACACTATTTTAATAAAAAGCGCTACGCAAAATGAAATCAACAAAGAAATAAGTGCTACTGAAAACATTTTTCTTTTTTCATTAGCGCGATTTACTATCTTATCGGTATAAATACCGTAAACCTTATAAAAAGGAACGGCTCTCAATTCAGATACCTTTATGTACATAAAATAATTAAAAATCAGCTGTTTCTTTATCCCGACTCCCAAGGATTTAATACCAAGAATCCATATTAAGAAAGTCAGAGGAAAATTAAGAATCAAAAAAGATACACCAAAAACAAACAATGTGCGCTCAAAGAAAAATCCGAAAAGCGCAAAAAGTGAAAAAACGCAAAACAGAAGCGATTCGAGCGGAAAAACGGTCATAAAACAGTCTTTTCTTCTGGGGTATAGCTCGGCACAAGCCAATCCCGAAAAAGCGGCATATTTGTCGTTCAAGCGAGTTGTATCTGTCACTTCAACAGAATTGAATTCCACCTTATGTACAACTATATCCTTGCAGTCGGAAAGCAAAGAAAAAACAGTTTTGGACATCGTGCGTTTCTGAAACCTATAAAAATCGTTTTTCTTAAAAATATAAACCGAAAAAAAGCTTCTCATATCTTTGTTTTTGGTTTGAAAAACCTGTATTTCGTTTTCGATACGCTCCTTTATTGCCTCGGGCAAGGCATATCTCACTTCTACGCATTCGTGTTCTGAAAAATACGGAAGCAATTCCTGTAGCTCAATTTTAATATTAATCGGACTTACAATAAAATATCCGTCCAATTCCGGAATCCCGATGCTATCGTCGGCACAGGGAGTGACATTCAGAAAGCGCCCTCCGTTTTTCACGGTCGTTATTTTGGAATTTCTCTTACAGCAATAAACGGTATTTGCTTTTTTAACCGATGCGACAATGTATTCAAAGTGAAATTTTATTGTTTTCCAGAAAGCCAATACAAGAGATATCAGATAAATTGCCGCCCAATAAAAGACAGATAATTCCGCTGTAGCTATAAGCACACACGCAATTGCGGGTAACGCAAAAAGATAGACAAAATTCATCGGAACATAAAAATACGATGTGAAAATATCTTTTTGCTTGTTTATCCGCATAAGTCCCCAAACCAACACTTCCAAAATATACCCTGCTACCAAGAGCCAAAGATACAAATAGGAAATATCGGCAAGAACAAGAGAAAAGGCAACAAAAACTACCGCTATCTCTATAAATACACAAGAATAAATGATTTGTTTGGTAATCCTTTTAGCTTTACCGACGAAGGTCTTTGTTCCGCTTATCTTGTCGTTTTCATAGTCCATATATTGATGAATCAATATGAAGCGAATACCGTACACAAAACTTCCGATATTTATCAGAATAAACGGTATCCAATCCACCGAAAACATAAACGGGATAATACAGAGTTGAAGATTTCGCTGAAAAAAGGATGCGACGACCAATCCCAGAACCCCCCGTTCTTTGAACCTGAACGGCTTGAATGAGTAGGATATTCCGAACAGATAACCCATAAGCGCAAACAAAACAAATTGCCACTTGAAGCTTATGAGTAAAACAATACCAAAATGGATAAGAGATGTAATTATAAATGCCGCGATTCCGACTTTTATATTAGTTTCGGAAAACGCGTTGCGCTTCCCCGCTTTTCTGTCATCCTCAACATCGCTCAAATCATTAGCCAGATAGCAAATAGAAAAATATGTTATTGAGTATGCGATAAACAGCAAGAAATCAAGTACAACGGTCTTTGCGTCATATCCAACGCGGTAAGCAAATATC
>JAFTHJ010000085.1 GCA_017457465.1 Clostridia bacterium
CTTGAAATGGGCGTTTCTCCTATTATGGCTCCCGATGCTCCCACATATATCACTCTTGAGTTTGAGCACGGCCGTCCCGTTGCCTTCAACGGTGAGAAGATGAGCGCGAAGGATATCATTCTCGCACTCAATAAGGTAGGAGGAGAGAACGGTATCGGGCTTCTTGATATCGTTGAGAACCGCCTTGTAGGTATGAAGTGCCGTGGCGTATACGAAACTCCCGGCGGAGAGATACTCTACGCGGCTCACCGCTACCTTGAGACACTTTGTCTCGATAAATACACAGCTCATAAGAAGGATGAACTTGCTATAACCTTTGCCGACCTTGTTTACAACGGTCAGTGGTTCACACCTCTGCGTGAGGCTCTCTCGGCTTTCGTTGATAAAACGCAGGAGAATGTAACCGGTAAGGTACGCCTTAAGCTCTACAAGGGCAACATAATCAAGGCGGGTGCTTGGAGTGACTACTCTCTCTATTCCGAGGAGATAGCTACCTTCGGCGAGGACAACGTTTACAATCAGGCTGATTCCGCGGGATTTATCAATCTGTTCGGACTTCCGATAAAGGTTCAGGCACAGGTAAACGAGAAGAATAAAAACAAATAATCTCTTGGAGGGAAGTTTTGCCTGCCGCCGAAAGGCGACGGGCAAAACGTGTATAAATAAGTTATGGATAAAATGTGGGCGGGACGCTTTTCAAAGGCTCTCGATAAGAAGGCTGACGATTTCAACTCGTCGATAAGCTTCGATTGCAGGATGTATAAACAGGATATCACGGGTTCTCTGGCACACGCCTCGATGCTTGCGAAGCAGGGGATAATCTCCGCGGAGGACTGCGAGAAGATAATCGCGGGACTTGGTGCTATACTTGAGGATGTAGAGAGCGGTAAGCTCGAAATAGATATGAACTGTGAGGATATTCATATGTTCATAGAGGCGGAGCTTACGGCGAGAATCGGTGACGCGGGAAAGAGACTTCACACCGCGAGAAGCCGAAATGACCAGGTGGCGGTAGATATAAGACTTTATCTGCGTGATAAGGCTGCGGAGGTGAGAGAGCTTCTGCGTGAGCTTATAGGGGCGGTCACGGAACAGGCGGAGAAGAATAAAGCGGTGATACTTCCAGGATATACCCATCTGCAAAGAGCGCAGCCCATCACATTCGGTCATCACCTTATGGCGTACGCGATGATGCTCCTTCGTGATATCTCGCGCCTTGACGATGCCGTTGCGAGAATGAATTATTCTCCTCTCGGTTCTTGCGCACTTGCTGGAACGACCTATAATACAGACAGAGCTTATACCGCCGAGAAGCTCGGCTTTGACGGAATTATGCTCAATAGCATCGACGGCGTTTCAGACAGAGATTTCTGCCTCGAGCTTATGAGCGCCTTTTCGATAATTATGATGCACCTCTCGAGATTTTCGGAGGAGATAATCCTCTGGTCGAGCTGGGAATTTTCCTTCGTTGAGCTTGACGATTCCTTCACAACAGGCTCGTCTATAATGCCGCAGAAGAAGAACTCGGATATGGCGGAGCTTGTCAGAGGAAAAACGGGTAGAGTATACGGAAATCTTATGGCTTTGCTTACGACACTCAAGGGACTTCCTCTCGCGTATAACAAGGATATGCAGGAGGACAAGGAAGCGATATTCGATTCTGTCGATACCGTTATCGTTTGCCTTGAGGTGTTTGCTCCGATGATACGCACAATGAGAGTCAAGGCGGATAATATGTACCGTGCGGCACAGGGCGGATTTATCAATGCGACCGACCTCGCTGACTACCTCACCAAGCGCGGAATGCCATTCAGAAGCGCGTATAAGATAGTCGGACAGATAGTCGCGGAGTGTATCGCGAAGAACTGCGTTCTCGATACGCTTCCTCTTGAGGAATATAAGAAATATACCGAGCTGTTTGAAGCCGACCTTTTCGACGAAATATCCCTTGAGACCTGCGTTTCAAAGAGAATTTCGGCGGGAGGCACTTCGGTGGATTCGGTTGAAGAGCAGATAGCATACGTAAAAAAGGAACTTTTGAAATGACGAAAATTTTTATTGACGGAAAAGCGGGAACAACAGGTCTGCGTATATACGAACGCTTGAGTGTAAGAGAGGATATAGAAATCATAACTCTCTCGGAGGAGGAAAGAAAGCTCCCCGAGGCAAGACGCAGAGCGCTCAATTCCTGCGATATCGCCTTTCTTTGTCTGCCCGATGACGCGGCAAGAGAAGCGGTAGCTATGATAGATAACGAAAATGTGGTCGTGCTTGACACATCAACGGCTCACAGAACCGACGCGGCTTGGTGCTACGGCTTTCCCGAGCTGTCCGCCGAGTATGAGAAAAAGCTGCTCGGCTCGAAGAGAATCGCGGTTCCGGGCTGCCACGCAAGCGGCTTTATCGCGCTTGTTTATCCGCTTATCGAAAAGGGAATTATCGGGGCGGATGCGCTTCTTACCTGTCACTCTCTTACGGGATA
>JAFTHJ010000086.1 GCA_017457465.1 Clostridia bacterium
GACGACAGCTTCGTGGTCACAGCCGCAATGCGTGACAAGTGCCTCAGAATATTCTCAATGTCCGAGTGGAAGGAATACGCGTCTGCGTATGAAAAATTCCAGGGCAGAGAAAAAACAAAATTGCTCCGTAAGCTTTACAAGGATATGATAACCCCCACACCCGATTCTCAGGGAAGAATAGTTCTTTCTCCCGCGCTTCTCGAATATGCGGGCATAACAAAGAACACGGTTATCGTCGGTTGCGGCAAGTATGCCGAGATATGGGATGAGGAGACCTACGATGCTATGATGGCTGAGGACGATTCCGATCTTGACGAGCTTATCGATATGGTCGGTCTGTATTGATAACGGCAGAGCGATATGAGTGACAAAATAGAGTTTTCACACCGTTCGGTACTGCTGGACGAGTGCATAGAGGGGCTTGACATAAAGCCCGAGGGAATTTATGTGGACGGAACCGCAGGTGGAGGCGGACATTCCTTCCACATAGCCTCCCGATTGAATGGCGGCAGACTTATCGCCATAGATCAGGATGAAGCGGCGATAGCGGCGGCAGGTGAAAGACTTGCTCCTCTCGGAGAGAGAGCGGTGGTTGTGAGAAGTAACTTTTACGAGCTTGCGAGGGTTTGCGAGGAGCTTGGGGTCGGAGAGATAGACGGATTGCTTCTCGACCTTGGAGTTTCATCCTACCAGCTCGATACGGCTGAGCGAGGATTTTCGTATATGGCGGACGCGCCGGTGGATATGAGAATGGATAAGAGAGCGGCGAACAGTGCCTACGACGTAGTCAACGGCTACTCGGAGGACAGGCTCAAAAAAATTCTTTACGAATACGGAGAGGAAAGATTTTCGGCATCAATAGCTTCCGCGATAATCAGAGAGAGACAGAAGAAGCCTATTGAGACTACGCTTGAGCTTTCCAATATAATAAAATACGCTATCCCGTCCTTCGCGAGAGAAGGCGGTCATCATCCCGCAAAGCGGAGCTTTCAGGCGATAAGGATAGAGGTCAACGGAGAGCTTGACGTTATCGAGCCTGCAATAAGGGATGCGGCGAAGCTTCTCAGACGGGGCGGAAGAATAGCGATAATCACCTTCCATTCCCTTGAGGACAGAATAGTAAAGCAGACCTTCGCTTCATTGGCAACGGGATGCACCTGTCCCAAAAATTTCCCCGTTTGCGTGTGCGGCAACAAGCCCACGCTTAAGGTGGTAACGCGCAAGCCCATACTTCCCTCAGCCGCGGAGCTTGAGGAAAATCCCCGTTCACGAAGCGCGAAGCTGCGAATAGCGGAAAAGCTTTGATGAGCTTTTAGCGAAAACAACATCTTACCAAATATATAAATTTTAAGGAGGTATCCCACAGAATGTCTGTTGAAATGAATGATTCCTACACACGGTGTATCACCGAACTGCGAAACAGATATAAGGGCAGAGGCGTTGCCAACAGCATCGGCACAGAGGCTCGTACAAGGAATGACGAGACCGCGGAGCTTGCGAGCGCAGAAAATTACATACTTTTTGATTCTCGCAGCAACATAGCTGACAGCTATCGCAGCGGTGTTTACAACGGAAGTAAATACATGACCTCCGACGATTTTGTGAGATATTTCAGAAGCCGCAGGGAATTCTATATGCCCGAGGCGCTGCGTAAAAAGCAGGAGGAGACGGAGATAAAGGCTGTTGCCAAGAAGAGAGCAGGCGGCAGAAGCTCAAGAGAGCTGACCTCATCCGACTCCGATTCAAAGGAGGGTCATTTAGCAAACCTTATATCGGCGTTAAATGAACTTAAGGAAAAGTGGTTCCCGATGGAGCCTACCGAAGGCAGACGTGAGGGTAGAAGATTCAGAGGACCCGTGGCGGCTATGAGCGGACTAGCGGTGTTTACTCTTTCTCTCGGACTCATAGTTGGCGGCTCGGTAATGATCGGTAACGCGGCGGGAGAGGTTGGACAGCTCAACAGCGAGATATCTGTCCTTGAAGCAAAGCAGACCGATCTTGAGGGCAAGCTTGATCTCAAATACAATATCAACGAGATCGAGGAAGAGGCGAAGAGTCTCGGTATGATAAAGAGGGA
>JAFTHJ010000087.1 GCA_017457465.1 Clostridia bacterium
GAAAGCTCATCACGCGAGAGCCGCGAGGCAGCACAAGACAGAAGGCTATGTCCGTCATATATTGAGAGTACCGTATCCTCCGAGATATAAATCGACACAACCTTGTCGGTAAATTGTTTTACCGCTTCCGAAGCTTCTATTTCTTCTGCCGATATCTCTTTCACCTCGGTAGGGCTGTCGGTTTTCTGACTATCGTTAGTCTCCGCAACCTCGACCGTATCAAGTCCCAACTTTTTTATGAGAGAGAAAAATTCCAGTTTTTCAAAGAGAGCCTTGAGAACAGGTTTATTTATACCCGTATATTCCCCATCCTTGCTGTCAAAAGAAACGGGTGCATTTCTGTCTATTCGCACAAGTGTCTGCGAGAGAAAAGCGCTATCCTTCCCGTCAGTGAGCTTCTGCTTGACAGACGGAGAAAGCTTTGAATCGGAATACTTCTCGTAAACGCCGTCAAGAGAGGCAAACTCCGATATAAGCTTCAACGCCGTTTTTTCTCCTATTCCCGCAACGCCTGGGATGTTGTCCGAACTATCTCCCATAAGCGCTTTAACATCGACGAATTGAGAGGGCTCTATGCCATAGACTTCAAGAAAATGCTCTCTGTCAAAATTCACCGTTTCCTTATTTGTGGCGAGAAGCACGGTCGTATCTTTATCTATAAGCTGCAATGAGTCTCTGTCACCTGTGAGCACATACGAGTGTATTCCCTCGTTTGCGGCATTAGCGGATACCGTTCCGAGTATATCGTCCGCCTCGTACCCCTCAAGCTCAAGCACGGTGAATCCCATACCTCGCATACACTCCTTGGCATATGGAAGCTGCTCAGCAAGTTCCTCGGGCATTCCTTTTCTGTTTGCCTTGTATCCTTCAAACATTTTATGCCTGAAAGTGGGCGCTTTAAGGTCAAAGGCGACCGCGCAATAGTCGGGCTTTACCGCGTTTATATTTTTTGAAAGAATGGTGTACATTCCGAATACCGCATTGGTGTGAAGACCGTCCTTCGTTGTGAGCGGACGAACTCCGTAAAAGGCTCTGTTCAGTATGCTGTTTCCGTCTACGACCAAGATTTTTTTCATAGATATACCTCTGCATGTCAGCAATCATTTACCTACTTAGTATCTCACTGTTGGTGGTTAATTGTCAAGCAAATTGTCTTCATTGCGCATATTTACCTCCGATTTTTTATTTTTAAGGAATATCTTGACCTTACAGGCTAAATATTGTATAATAGATTATACGCTTATTACATCTTTGAGGAGATAATATATGAAAAACAAGGGATATTTCGGCGGCGCGGGACGCTCCGACAAAAAGACCTCCCGAAAAATAATAGTAATCGTGGCTATCGTAGCGGCGGTATTTATTCCAGCTATTGCGGCTTGGATAAACTATTCTATGAAATCAAACGAGGAAGGCTCCACGCCCGACAATCTTATGAGGGTGTCGCTTTATGATTCGGTCGACCTGCTTTTCGAGGAAGAAGAAGACCCCGACAAGGCAACCGCAGACACACTCGTATCTATATTCGATTCGATTTTAAAAAACAAAACCAAGGTCGATAAGGCGCCTGACCTCTCTCAAAGAAGATTTTTGCGCGCGGTGGTAACCACAAAAGATGCGACAGAGGAATATAACTGTGTCTTCTCCGAGGACGACGATGACAGCTATTGCGTTGACGCATCAGGCAAAGTATATCTCATATCAACGGTTGACTCCCATCACTTTATGACATCGGTATACGCCGAAACTCTTTACACCGATGCTATTCCACCAAATCTTTATACCACGGCGGGAGATGCCGTAACCCCTGTATCGGTCAACTGGAAATATCAGGATGTGTCGGGTGCGATGAAAAACGCCGCAAAGATAAAGACCGCCGAGGCGGAGCTTATGTATAATATGGCGGGTGCGCTTGGTATTTCCTTTGATACCGAGCCCGATGAATGCTCTGTTAAGATATACAAGAGCGGAATTATCATTTATACAGGTCTTTACAACAATATGTCAGAGATAATCGTTGACCCCGGAACAACGCTTCAACTCAAGGTAGACGCTACATGGAAAGCCTCCCCCGAAAAGAAATATTCGGGTCCTGTCTCCTATGACTTCAAGGTGCTTTTGAGAGACCGTTCGGAGTTTATCCTTAACAAAACAGAGCTTACCTCGGGTGACTTTATAACCGTCGCCTGTACAAACATTCTCGATACAAAAAATATAAGCTTCACATCCGAGCCTGATATCGGCTTTAAGCCGCAGTTCTTTGAGGACGGAGATATCGTACGCTCTCTTATCCCATTTGGTGACCACCTTGCGGAGGGTAAGTATTCCCTCACCTTTGTTTACGGAGCCGCAGAGGAGACGGTTGAGATAACTCTCACGAGTCATCCGAAGTCCGAAACGCCCTACACTGTTGACGATACCAGAGTGAGTGAATTCAAGAAAGCTATCGGTTCATACAACAAGCTATCCGACATTATCAAGAGCCTCGATTCCTCTCATACCGAATATATATTCTTCAGAGACGGCTTTGACGATTATGCTCAATCGGGTATGGAAAAAGCCTATAAATACGGAGATACCTTCAAAACATCCGACGACACATCAACTCACACGATTCAAGGTGAGCTTTGGTCCTCTCCCACGGGCAACGACGCCTCTGTTACCGCTCTCAACGGCGGATACGTTTCTTATGTAGCCAAATGCGATTATCTCGGAAACTTCCTTATAATCGAGCACGGAATGGGACTCCGAACAGTATATGGACACCTTGAAACGGTAAACGCAGAGGTTGGTGATTACCTCAAGAAGGGTGAAATTATCGGACACACCGGTAAGCTTGATATATTCGCACCCGAGGGCGTCTTTATTCAGTGCTATATATTTAACGTCGCGGTAGATTACGCAAAAATAGCGGGACAGCAAATAGAGCTATATACCGTTCCCGAAGAAACAATAACCAAATAAAAAAGAAATGTGCTACGGTCGCTGACGACCGTAGCACGTTTTATTGTTCGGGAATCATTCTGCTTCGTTTTTTGAACAATGGCAACCCATAGCGCAGCTCTGACAGGAGCCGCCGCAAGAGGATTTTCCCTTTTTCTTATCTCTTTTAATAACTACAACGGCAAAAACCACCGCCACAATTAAAACCGCAAGAATGATAAGTGTTCCCCAGTTATTCATAAACCAATCAAGCATAATAATTCCCCTTTCTTGTTATTTTTAAGTGTTATCTTACTTTCTTACTTTAACCTTTTCGGTAAGCTTTGTCGATTCCTTATAAGGCTTGAAGAGCATCCAAACCATAACTGCAAGAACCAGAATAGCGGCAATAAGACCGATTATGTTAAGATTACCCGTAAAGGCGGAGCCTATCTGGAAAACCATAAGAGATATCGCATATGCGAATACACACTGATATCCGATAGCGAACCAAGTCCACTTTGCCGAGTTCATCTCGCGTCTGATAGCTCCGATAGCAGCGAAGCAAGGAGCGCAAAGAAGGTTAAAGAGCAGGAATGAATATCCCGCAAGTCTGCCCATTCCCTCGAAATCAAGAACGCCGAATACTCCAACAACCTCTTCCTTCGCGACAAGTCCCATAACAGTAGCTATGGTAGCCTTTATATTTCCAAATCCAAGAGGCTTGAAGAGATAGCAAACAATGCCGCCGATAATACCGAGAATACTGCTCTCAAGCTCCATTTCAACGTCAAAGACGAACTTTCCATCAACAACTCCGAATACAGAACCCGCCCAGATAATGATAGATGCGAGAAGAATTATTGTTCCCGCTTTCTTGATGAACGACCATCCGCGCTCCCACATAGAACGAAGAATGTTACTTACGGTAGGCCAGTGGTATGCGGGAAGCTCCATTACGAAGGGTGCGGGGTCTCCCGCGAACATCTTTGTTTTCTTGAGCATAATACCAGAGACAACAACCGCAGCGGCACCCACGAAATATGCCGAGGGGGCTATCCACCAAGCTCCGTCAAAGAGAGCGGATGCGATAAGAGCTATAATGGGAAGTTTAGCTCCGCAAGGAATAAAGGTCGTTGTCATTATAGTCATTTTACGGTCACGGTCGTTCTCAATAGTACGCGAAGCCATAACACCGGGAACTCCGCATCCCGGACCTATAAGCATAGGAAGAAAGGATTTACCAGAAAGACCGAATTTGCGGAAGATTCTGTCCATAACAAAGGCAATTCTTGCCATATATCCACACGCCTCAAGGAATGCGAGGAAGATACACAGCACGAGCATCTGCGGAACAAATCCGAGAACCGCTCCGACACCGCCGACAATACCGTCAAGTATCAGACTCTGGAGCCACTCTACACAGTTGATAGCGGTAAGTCCCTTTTCAACGAGAACAGGAACACCCACAACCCAAACGCCAAAATCTTCAGCGGCAGGAACCTCCTCAAGAGGAGCATCAACAAGCTCGGAGAGGTCATATCCCTTATCGGCAAGTCCCTCGCCGTAGCTTCCGTAAGCTTCCTCAAACGCTCCGAAATCTCCGTCCTCAATAGCACCCGCAATATCCTCGGCTCCTGTTACCTCTGCGTCTGCTGCATCATTTACAATAGCGATGACATCATCCGTCCAAATATTTTCCTCGGCATACTCGCGCACTGCTTCCTCATGAGCGGAGGAGCCGATGCCGAAAAGATGGAAGCCGTCACCGAAAAGTCCGTCATTTGTCCAGTCGGTAACCCAAGTACCAACAGTAGACACCGATATGTAATACACGAGAATCATTATAGCCGCGAATATGGGAAGCGCAAGCCATCTGTTTGTAACTACCTTGTCTATTTTATCGGAGGTAGTGAGCTTTCCCGCGCTCTTTTTCTTGTAGCATCCCTTGATAACAGAGCCGATATAAACATATCTCTCGTTGGTTATAATGCTTTCCGCATCATCGTCAAGCTCCTGCTCGACAGAAACTATATCCTCTTCTATGTGAGCGAGAAGCTCATCCGAAAGCTTGAGTGCCTCAAGCACCTTTTCGTCTCTCTCAAAAAGCTTTATAGCATACCATCTCTGCTGTTCAGCGGGCATATTGTGAACCGCAGCCTCCTCAATATGAGCGATAGCGTGTTCAACTGTTCCCGAGAAATTGTGCATAGGAACGGTCTTACCCTTCTCTGCGGCAGCAATGGCGATTTCCGCCGCGTCTTCAATTCCCGTGCCCTTAAGCGCAGAAATTTCAACAACCTTGCATCCGAGGGCTCTTGAAAGCTCTGCGATGTCAATCTTGTCGCCGTTTTTCTTGACAACATCCATCATATTGATAGCTACTACAACGGGTATGCCAAGCTCGGTGAGCTGTGTTGTAAGATAAAGGTTTCTCTCGAGGTTGGTTCCGTCAATGATATTGAGAATCGCATCCGGACGCTCCTCGATAAGATAATTTCTCGCCACAACCTCCTCAAGCGTGTAAGGCGAAAGTGAATAAATTCCGGGAAGGTCGGTAATCACAACATCCGTGTGCTTCTTGAGCTTTCCTTCCTTCTTTTCAACGGTAACTCCGGGCCAGTTACCAACGAACTGGTTGGAACCCGTGAGAGCATTGAAAAGCGTTGTTTTGCCCGCGTTTGGGTTTCCCGCAAGGGCAATTCTGATACTGCTTTGTTTAGCCATAAATTCCTCTCCTTTGAGGTTAGCTTCTGCTAACCGACTGTTCTAAAAAATCGGGCTTCGCCCATTTGGGGTTAAATTTTACAAATACAAGCCTCTTATTCGACTTCTATCATCTCGGCGTCTGCCTTACGAAGCGAAAGCTCATATCCGCGAACGGTTATTTCAACGGGATCTCCAAGAGGCGCGACCTTTCGGACAAATACCTCGACACCCTTTGTGATGCCCATATCCATTATACGTCTCTTGACAGCGCCTTCACCGTGGAGCTTAACTACGCGAGCGGTTTCTCCGATTTTGACCTCTTTCAGAGTTTTCATATGTATATCTCCTTTCGAAAATAAATTACACCATAATCTTCTGCGCCATCTCACGGCTTATCGCACTTCTCGATTCCTTGACATTGACAATAAGATTTCCGCCGACGGTATTTATTATCTTGACGTTTCCGC
>JAFTHJ010000088.1 GCA_017457465.1 Clostridia bacterium
CCGTAAGCTTCAACAGGCGAAGTCGCATATAGCTGTAATTCTGGACGAATACGGCGGAACTTACGGTATCGTCACTATGGAGGATATCCTTGAGGAGCTGGTGGGCGACATCTGGGACGAGCACGACGAGGTCGTCGAGGAGTTCACCGAGGTCGAGGAGAACACATTCCACGTAGACGGTATGATGAACTTCGAGGATTTCTGCAAGGAATTCGACCTTGACGCCGAGTCACAGTCAATATCTCTGGGCGGTTGGGTTGCCGAGCAGCTTGAGCGCATCCCCGAGGTTGGCGACAGCTTTGACTTTGGAAAGCTTCACGTCACGGTCACAGATATGGACTCTAACAGAGCTTCTCTTCTTGAGATAAAAATAAACGAGGAGGCTCCCGCGGAGGAGCTTGTAGCCGAATGATTTTTTCGGGTGTTGTCCTTACGACAGCACCCGAAGCTTTTTGTCCATTTCCAAAAAAATATTGACGGTGATTTGAAAAAGTGCTAAAATAATCTTACAAAAAACTCAAATTCAAATAAGAGGCTTTATTATGGATAACATTATTGAAATAAGCGGACTTTCCAAAAGCTTTGGCGATATCAAGGCTGTAAGGGATATAAGCTTCAAGGTAAAAGAGGGTGAGCTTTTCGCCTTTCTCGGTGTAAACGGAGCGGGTAAAAGCACGACTATATCTATAATCTGCGGTCAGCTCTCGGCGGACAGCGGAAGCGTAAGTGTGAGCGGATTTGACACGAAACGCGACATAGAGAAGATAAAAAGTGAGCTTGGTGTTGTATTTCAAAGCTCCCTGCTCGATAAGTCCCTTTCGGTAAAGGATAACCTGCGAAGCCGCGCCGCGCTTTACGGAATCTGCGGAAAAGCGTTTGAGAAAAGACTCTCCGAGCTTTGCGATATGCTTGAGCTTTCAGCGCTCCTGAACCGACCTCTCGGGAAGCTTTCGGGCGGTCAACGGCGTAGAATAGATATCGCGAGGGCACTTCTGCACTCCCCAAGGATACTTATTCTGGACGAGCCTACCACAGGACTTGACCCGCAAACGCGAAAGGCTGTCTGGGAAGTAATTGAAAATCTGCGACGCGAAGAAAAGCTGACGGTATTTCTCACGACGCACTATATGGAGGAAGCCGCCGACGCAGACTATGTTGTGATACTCGACAGCGGTGAGATAGCCGCCGAGGGTACGCCGCTTGAGCTGAAAAATAAATACACGGGAGATTTCATAACGCTCTACAATGCTTCAGAGGAACAGATAAAGGAGCTTGGCGTTGAATACGAGGTTCTTAAGAACGCCGTCAGAATATCTGTTCCAAACACAGCCGCGGCGACCGAGCTTATCACAAAGCACCCCTCCCTCTTTACAGACTATGAGATAACCAAGGGCAAAATGGACGATGTATTCCTCGCGGTAACAGGCAAAACACTCACTCACGACGGCAACGCCGAAGCGAAAGGAACGGAGGTAGGAAAATGAAAACGCTGACCTCTCTTATAAAAAGAAACTCAAAGATGTTTTTCAAGGACAAGGGAATGTTTTTCACCTCTCTTATCACGCCTTTGATTCTTCTCGTTTTATACTCGACATTCCTCGCAAAGGTATATAAAGACAGCTTTTTAATGTCGCTCCCCACGGGCTTTGATGTAACAGATAAGCTGATAAACGGAGCGGTTGGAGCGCAGCTCTTTTCTTCCCTACTTGCGGTCTGCTGCGTAACGGTTGCCTTCTGCTCAAATATGCTTATGGTTCAGGATAAAGCAAACGGAACTATAAAGGACCTGACAGTCTCCCCCATACGCTCATCAACACTCGCGCTCGGATATTATATTTCCACCGCCGTCACGACACTTATAATCTGCTTTGTCGCTATGGGCGTTTCGCTCATATACATAGCCGCTACGGGCTGGTTCCTCACCGCAGCCGATATACTTCTGCTCGCGCTTGACATTTTCCTGCTCGTAATGTTCGGTACGGCGTTGTCGTCGATAATCGGATTTTTCCTCTCGTCGCAGGGGCAGATATCGGCGGTCGGAACGGTTGTGAGCGCGGGATACGGATTTATCTGCGGCGCGTATATGCCAATCTCGCAGTTTGGCGACGGCTTACAAAAGGTTATATCATTCCTCCCAGGAACCTACGGTACATCCCTGCTTCGCAATCACGCAATGAGGGGCGTATACGAGGAAATGAGCGCGCAGAATATCCCCGACGAGGTAATCGAGGCAATAAAGGACGCACTCGACTGCAACCTTTATTTCTTTGAAAATCAGGTTCCTCTCCCCGTTATGTATATAATTCTCGGTGGAAGCGTGGCTCTGCTTATGGGCGTTTATGTTATCATAAACATCGCACTTGCAAAGAGAGCGAAACAATAAAAAACGGATACGGCAGAGCCGTATCCGTTTTTTGTTTGGGATTAAAGAACTCCCGTAACAGTCACGGTGAGTGACGAAGGAGTTACTACGACATTTCCTGTTGTGATATCCTGTGTTATGGTCGCCGCGGGAAGAGAGAGAGCATACTGCGAGGTCGCCGCGGGGAGAGTAAGCACCCCACCCTCGTAGGTGTAATCGGTCGCGGGTACGCTCACGCCGTTCACCTGAACGGTAATATTCTCGGGCGCGGGGTCAAAGGCGTCGGTGAGAACTATATCGGTCGCCTCGGCGTTGCCGTAGTTATTAATAACAAAGGTGTAGGTCAGCGCCTCACCCTCAACCACACTTGAGGGGGTCATAGACTTTGTGATAGTAACATCGGCGTAATTGTCCACCGTCACGGTATTTGTGTCGCTCACGGGAACGGTGATTCCGCCCGCGGTCACACTTGCCGTGTTGGTTATCGTCGAACCCTCCGCAAGGGGGGCGTTGTCGTTCACGAGCGCTCTGTAGAGTATCTGTGCGCGAGAGCCCGATGCGAGTGTGGGCAGCGTAAAGCTTACGCTATTCTCTGCCACCGTAGCCGCGATATCTCCGACGAAAACGCCGTCGACGAGAAGTATTGCGGGGGCAACGAAGGTAAGAGGAGTTACTGTGAATGTGCCGAACTCGTAGCTTCCGAGGTTATCGGTGACCGTCACGCCCGTAAGCGCCGCTCCGCTTCCGTTCTCGAAGCTTACCGAGTAGGTGACTGTATCGCCAAGACGGTATACGTTCTCTATCGAGACCTTCTCGACCGAGAGCGCCTCCGCAAGTGTCGCCGTTGCTATATTCGAAAGGACAGACGCACTTTGTCCGTTATAACGGTAATTCAGACTTGCCTGATTTGTTATGATTTGTGCCATCAAAATTTCTCCTTAATATATTGAGCCATACAGACTCAATACATTATATTCGGATAATTTTCTGATTGACAGTATTATAGACAAAACAAAAGGACGGCAGATACTGCCGTCCTTTGCTTCGTTAAAGAACGATTAGATCTTCTCTTTAACCTTGGATGCTTTACCAACTCTGTCGCGGAGATAGTAGAGCTTTGCTCTTCTGATCTTACCAACGCGAACAACGTCAACCTTAACAACGTTGGGAGAGTGGATCGGGAAGGTCTTCTCGATTCCGCAACCGTAGGAAATACGTCTTACGGTGAAGGTTTCGGAGATTCCGCCGCCGTGCTTTGCGATAACGGTTCCCTCAAACATCTGAATTCTCTCGCGGTTTCCCTCTTTGATTCTGTTGTGAACACGAATGGTATCACCAATGTTTACAACGGGTACTTCCTTCTTGAGCTGCTCACTTGTAAAAGCCTGAATCATATCCATTTTTCAGTCCTCCTTAATAAATCCGGGCATTCATGCAGAGCCTCGCAGCGGACTGCCCTTGTTTTTTTGTATTTGGATGAGCAACATATTTCGTTGCCCTC
>JAFTHJ010000089.1 GCA_017457465.1 Clostridia bacterium
AGCTTCGAGCCAAACCATTCCGATATTCTAAAAATTTTTTTCAGAACATTCATAAGTTACGCTCTCTTTTCTTGACGAAGATAATCATATACAAATCCAAAAGCCGTTATAAACCATACGGAATACTTGTCAGGATTTTCAATGATATCCTTTGCCAATTTTTCTATATCCACCCAATCAACCGCCTCGATTTCGTCGGGGTTGACCTCAAGGGGACCGTCATAATCCAAGACATACACATGATCGTATTCAAATTCATACATACTCTCACTGAATTTGTGATAGTACACGAATTTGGTGATATATGTAGGCGTAGCATTTACCCCCAGTTCTTCGAAGAGCCGTTCCTTCACATTCACAAGCTCATCAGAACCGCTTCTGACGTGCGAACAACACGAATTGCTCCAAAGTCCTCCCGAGTGATATTTGTTTATATTACGACGCTGAATAAGCATCTTACCTTCGTGATATATAAACAGAGAAAACGCTCTATGTAAAACAGGGGTTCTGTGGAGCTCCATTTTTTCACCCACGCCAATTTCCACATCTCTGTAATCGACCTTAATTAGTCCTGTGTCCATTATTTCTCCTTATTGTCCGTAACGCTGACCTTACGCAAATATTCGGAATATACTTTGCAAGATATTAAGCCTAAAAGAAAGCAAAGCATACCGATTTTGATTATATCACTTGTTAACAAAAAAGTCAATATAAATGTCGAAATAGCGAACAAAAAAGGTAAGAATTTATATGCAAAAGCTTAAAGAAATGCTTTGCAAAACAATTCTTACCATTGGATGGGTGAAGTTCCCGACAAGTCGGGCTTTTCCGAAGCGATTTTTATTTATCTCGTAGGATTCAAATCGGTATAGCAAAGATAGTCTATCCCAAAACGCTCCTGTAAGATATCCTGCTTATAGATGTAATAGAGATAGCATTTATCGCATATAAAAGCGTAATCCATCAGCTGAAGAGATTCGTCAAAATATGATTTATAATAGCTGTTTTTATCTCCCGTAAACCTTTCCGCGACAAGAAGCTCCAGCTCTTTCCGAATCCGTTTATATTGACGGGTTCTCTCGATTTTATCGATTCTTATTATTTCTTTTTTGCCGTAAAGCGTTCTGACCTTTTTATAAAAGAAGCGTCCCGCATATTTTTCTTCAACCGCTTTGTCTTCATCGGTCATACTCAACCGATATTTGCCCTTAAATATAACCATATATTTCTCCTTATAATAACCGTTAATTATCCCTGCTCTGACATTTGGGCGCGGAGCTTTTCCCGCGCTTCTTCGGATTCTAACGCCGCTATCTTGAATTTAAAATTATTCAAAACAAGCTCGTCAAAGCTTACAGGCTCATACTCATTCACATCAACCCCCGCGTTCAGCGCGTTGAACTGCAAAAACAACTGATAATATTCTTCGGATATTCTGTTATGAATGTGTCCGTGTATATGATACCCTAACTTACGCTTTATTTCTTCCCTGCTCGATTTCCATTCAAGCATTGGATAGTGACACATAGTTATAGGGTGGCTGTTCAAATGAACCTCCAAATAAGGAAGTACCGTCTCAAAGCACCCCTTGCATTCTTCTCTGTTTATCCAAGCCGAATCGTGATTTCCCGCAATAAGTATTTTTCTGCCCGTAAGCTGTTCCATATAATACGCAACCTTCTTTTTATCCCAAACGACATCTCCTATCAGATAAACCAAGTCGTTTTTCTTCACCTTACGGTTCCAGTTTTCAATCAATGTCGAATCCATTTCTTCGACGCTCTCAAACGGGCGGTTACACAAAGCTATAATATTTTTGTGTCCCAAATGTAGGTCTGAAGTAAAATAAATCATTTATCTCCCCCTTTCTCAATAATACTTATCTTGGCAATATAAATTCTTGCGTGGAGGTGATAAGCGCCTCTGCCATCTTCTCTCCCTTTACCGCATAACTGTCTTCTTCATCCGAAACCTCGTCCCAGTCAAAAAGAATAAGCTCGGTTTCGGGAATTCTGATATAGTTTCTCACAAATTTATCGTACTCGGCATAATAATCATCCAGATATACCTCGCTGCTGTAAACATAATACTTGGTATTTGGATATGTTTCAACCCAAGTCGCTGTATAAAACATATCATTGGGGTCCTCGTCAACTATATCGGTTTTCTCTCCGTCTATATCGTGTTCGGTATGCAAATACTCTATGCAATAGCACTCCATAATCGCTTCATCATAGTAGAATTTGGTTATATACCGTCCGCGCCAAGGCCACCCGCCGCGAAGCCAATACTGACCAATCAAATCAAGACGTTCATTCTCGGTGTCGTAATAAAAGCACAAGGATTGGCTGTTTCCGCTATCTATTTCTCCGAGCTTTTGACCGCTGTATATGTTATAAACAAAATATGTGGCGGTACCCGATGAGCCAAAATATCCAAACGGATGCACCAGCAGTTCGGGAACTCCGTCCATTGTAACATCCAGCAGACCGCATCGGTAGCATTGGGGGATTGTTGGCGCGTTCGAATCAATTGTAGCCTCATAGCCTAATATTTCTCCGTGTTCGCCATACGGAACCAGAATATTCGACAACAGCTTGGTAAGAGGAGCCTTCCATTCTGTTTTCGCCGCATAATCGACGAAGAAAAAATCTCTTCCGTTAACCGTACAGTCGGCTAAATAAGCTTGGGGAGTGACAGCTTCGCCGCTGTCATCTCCATTTTCGTCTTTTGAACTACACCCAATAATCGTAAGCAGAAAAGCCGACAACAAAAGAATGGATATTATCTTAAATATTTGTTTTTTCACGATTTTCTCCTTTACAAGTTGATAAGTGCAGTTTTTAATTTTTGTTTAACTGTAAGCCTATCTATCGTAGAAATCATCCCAAAGCATATTTTCACTTAAGCTTCTTTCCGTCAGAGAACGCCTGACCGACCTTCTCTCCGAAATTCCAATACGCGTGAGTTACGCCATCGTAAATAATAGGGTCCAGCCTCTTGGCGTCAATTTTGCCGTTTTCGTCAAGAACACTCTCATCGGCGGAAATATTGACTATCTCACCTACACAAATGCCGTCCTCATTAAACTTGATGAGCTTACATTCCACGGTCATGGGAAGCTCGTCGATAATGGGGGCGTTTACATACTCGCTCCTTGTGGCGTGGAACCCCGCCCTTGTGAACTTATCGGGTACGTCGTTTGCGGAAACGATTCCGACGTAATCGCAAGGGGCAACTGTATTCGCCGTGGCAAAGCTTATTGTGAAAGCTCCTGTTTTTTTGATATTCTCTGTCGTTTTATGGTTATCTGCAAGACATACCATTACTTGATTAGTGTCATAAATTCCGCCCCAAGCCGCGTTCATTGCGTCGGGTGTTCCGTTTTCATCATACGTGCCGACAATAAGCACAGGCATTGGGTAAAGCCATGTTTTTGCTCCAAAATTTTTTCTCATATTCTTACCTCTCATATGTTTTTTACAGCTATATTTCAATTATATCACCGTCCGCTCAAAACTTCAAGGATATTTTGAAAAAGAAGGAAGGATTTTCGGTTTGACAAACGCTCTTATTTGTTGTATAATTGCGATATCGGTAAATAATATCGGTTACGGAGGGCAGATTATGGGCGGTACGAAAAAGATTCTATTGATATTAACGGGCGGAACGATATGTTCCTTTGCTACCGAGCAGGGTGAACAGGCGTCCGACACAAAGAAAGCACAGGCTTTGATAATTCAGAACTTCAGAGCGGGAGACAGCCGATACCGCGGTGAGGAGTGTGTTGAATTCACCTCGCGCTTCCCTCTTGACACCTTAAGCGAGAATATGACGGTGGCACACTGGAACACACTGCTGCGCGAAATGAAATCCTATGATTTTTCGAAGTACGACGGAGTAATAATTCTACACGGCACCGATACTCTGGCATACACCTCGGCAATGCTATCGATTATGCTCTCGGGCACTCCGATTCCTGTGATACTTGTTTCAAGTCAGTTGGCGATATACGAGCGTGAGGCGAACGGAAACGCCAATTTCAAGGCGGCGGTTGAATTGATTGTAAACGGTATTCAGCCGAACATATACGCGGTATACAGAAACGAGGAAAGCTCGGGAGAGAAAGTAATCTATCTGCATTACGCCGCTCACTTACTTCAATGTGCCAATCGCTCAAATAATTTTTACAGCAGCGATATGATACCTGTAAGTCAGGAAAACGCAATGCTTGAGGGCAGAAAATCCACCACGGAGGATATGCCTGTATACGGCTTCTCGGAGCTATCGCCATGTGTACTGAAAATCGAGCCTTACGTAGGACTTGATTACAGTCGAATTTCCCTTGACGGCGTGGCGGCAGTTATCCATGGCACCTATCATTCCTGCACGGTGGCGGTCGATACTCCCGCGGAATATTCTATAATGAGCTTAAAGGAGCGCTGTGATGCACACACTCCCAAAATACCGTTATTTATAGAGCCCTGCGAGAGGGCTGTATACGAAACCACGGGCGAGGCTATAAGGAGCGGAATCCTGCCGATAGAGGGACTCACCTCGGAAATGGCGTACGTCAAAACGCTGATAGGCTGTTCTATCGGGCTTGAGGGTGAGAAGTTATACGATTATATCAACACCGATGTCAACCGAGAGCATCTGAACTGAATTCAGAATTAATACAAATATTATTTTAAAATTTTTTTGCGACAGGTGTTGACTTTCAAGATAAATTGTGATACAATTAACTGTAATAATTTTTGACGTTGATGAAGAGAGTATCGCGTTTTCCCTCATTCACAGAGAGCCGTGGGCGCTGAAAGCACGGCATTGAGACACGTGAGAAAAACACTTCGGAGTCTGCGGAAGAAAGCCTTATGGTAATTAGAACCGCACGTTCATCTCGTAAAGATGCAGTTGAGTGGATTGCCTTTGGCAGTCAATTTGGGTGGTATCGCGGAAGTTTGCCTTTCGTCCCATAATGGGGCGAAAGGCTTTTTGTTTTCCCCGTGACTTGTTATCAATAAAAATGAAAATACTAACTATATTCCAAGGAGGATAAAAAAATGTTGAGAACACATACCTGTAACGAACTCAGAGCGGACCACATAGGTCAGACCGTCACACTGACGGGTTGGCTTGAAACTGTCCGTGACCACGGCGGAGTCCTTTTTGTAGACCTTCGCGACCATTACGGAGTAACCCAGATAGTTTTCTCGGACGACGCTATGCTCGCGGGAATCGCGAAAGAGACAGTCGTGCTTATCGAGGGAACCGTAACCAAGAGAGACGAGGAAACAATAAATGCAAAAATAGACACCGGTATGATAGAGGTGAAGGCGGCAAGAATCGAGGTTCTCGGTCCCTGTCAGCTCGGTCTTCCCTTCGAGATAGACGCTTCTACCAATACCCGTGAGGAGGTAAGACTCAAATATCGCTATCTTGACCTCCGAAACAGAAAGATACACGACAATATCGTTCTCCGTTCAAAGATACTCAGCTATCTCCGTTCACAGATGGAGGAGCTTGGTTTTATGGAGATACAGACTCCTATTCTGACAGCTTCCTCACCCGAGGGTGCTCGTGACTACCTCGTTCCCAGCCGTAAGCACAAGGGAAAGTTCTACGCGCTTCCCCAGGCGCCCCAGCAGTTCAAGCAGCTTCTTATGGCTTCGGGCTTTGACCGCTATTTCCAGATAGCTCCCTGCTTCCGTGACGAAGACGCCCGTCAGGACCGTTCTCCCGGAGAATTCTATCAGCTCGACTTCGAGATGTCTTTCGCTACACAGGAGGACGTATTCGAGGTTGCGGAGACCGTCGTATATAACACCTTCAAAAAGTTCTCCGACAAGAAGGTATCCAAGCCCCCCTTCAGAAGAATAACCTTTGCCGAGTCTATGCTCAAATACGGCTCCGACAAGCCCGACCTTCGAAATCCGCTTGAGATACAGGACCTCACAGACTTCTTCGCAAAGCACGAATTTCTTAATATCAACGGCAGAACCGTTCCCTTCAAGAACAAGCTTGTTCGCGGTATAGTTGCGAATTATCTTGTAAAGAAGGACGGAGAGGGCGACGGAAAGAAAGCCTTTGAGAAGGCTATTGACGCTTATTCGAGAAGCATCGGAATGAAGTTCGGATGCGGATATATAACGCTTGAGGACGGAGAGTTCAAGGGACCTATCGCCAAGTTCCTCACCGAGGATCAGAAGACGGAGCTCTGTGAGTTTTGCGGAATCAAGGAGGGCGATTCCCTCTTCTTCATCAGTGACAGCGCTTCTGTTATCAACAAACTCGCGGGTGAGATGAGAACCTGGATAGGAACAGAGCTTGGTCTCGTTAAGAACGATTCCTTTGAGTTCTGCTTTATCGTCGACTTCCCTATGTACGAGTTGAACCCCGAAACAAACAAGATAGACTTCACGCACAACCCCTTCTCTATGCCCCAAGGCGGTATGGACGCACTTCTCAACAAGGATCCGCTTGAGATATTCGCATATCAGTATGATATCGTATGTAACGGCGTTGAGCTTTCATCGGGAGCGGTAAGAAACCACAATCCCGAGATAATGAGAAAGGCGTTCGAGATAGCGGGTTACGGTGAGGATGACCTCAAGGCAAAGTTCGGTGCGCTTGACACCGCGTTCGCTTACGGTGCTCCCCCTCATGCGGGTATGGCTCCCGGTGTTGACAGAATGATAATGCTTATCGCCGAGGAGGAAACTATCCGTGACGTTATTGCGTTCCCGCTCAACGGAAACGCGCAGGATCTTATGATGGGCGCTCCCGGTGAGGTTACCGAGCAGCAGCTCCGTGAAGTGCATATAAAGGTAAGAGACTGATTTTAACTTGATAAAGGAGTTTATTTTATGGAAAGAGATACAATCAGAAGACTTGAGCTATTGAACCAGCTCCGTCTTACAGATTCGCAGAAGGACGACGTAATGGCGTTCTTCGCAAAAAGAGAAGATGATCTTAAAGCTCTTGAGAAGATAGACACCGCCGAAACCGAAAGAATGGTTCACGTTATGCCTATAATGACCGTCGTTCGCGAGGACACGGTTTCCCAGAACTTCTCCCGTGAAGCGCTTCAGGCAGGCGCTCCCGAGACCGACGAGGGATACTGGTGTGTCCCCAAGGTAGTTGAGTGATAGGAGGACAGAAATATGAATGCTTATGCTGTAAAAAAGAATGTATCCTCCGATAAGATTATCGTTGCAGACGATATGATGCTCACCGTGGATATGCCCACCACCGCCGGTTCAAAGATGCTTGACGGATATATGAGCTTACTTGAATCCGAGGCGCTAACCCGCCTTAAGGCTGAAGGTTATGTGCTCGGCGGAAAGGCCGATGTCGGAGAATTCGCGATAGACCTTCTTGGCGAGACCTCATCAAGAGGCGCTCTGTTTGCCGACGGAGCACTCAAAAACGCTGCGGCGCAGATAGTTGCTTCGGGCGAGGCTTCGGCTGCGATATGTCTTGACGCTAACGGCTCGGTAAGACGTGCTGCGGCGCAGAGCGGACTTATAAGTCTGAAGCCCACATACGGAACTGTTTCGCGCTACGGTGTTATCCCCGTTGCTTGTTCTGGAGATACGGTTAGTATTCTCGCGGATAATACGGATACCTGTGGAAATATTATCGATGTTATCGCCGGACACGACGCAAAGGACGGAACCAGCCTTTCCGACGAGCTTTGCTCAAAGCTCAAAAAGAGCGCGGAATACTCCCCTGTCCGCCGTGTGGCTCTCCTCACCTCTATGACAGACGGAATCGATGCTGACGTTAAGGCAAAGCTTGACGCGGCTGTTGAGGCACTCACAAAGAGCGGAGTTGAGGTCGTATCCGTTGAAAATGAAATCATTGCTTCGGCAAGACCCGCTTGGAACGTGCTTATGAGCGCAGAGCTTTGCAACAACGTATCGCGATATGACGGTGTTAAATACGGCTACCGCGCACAAAGCTTCAACGGAATCGACGAGCTTTACACAAACAGCCGTACAGAGGCGTTTGGCGATTTGCTTAAAACGGCTATAATCTTCGGTTCGGAAACTCTCTCCACCGAAAACTATATGAAGGTGTACGATAAGTGTCTCCGTGTGCGCAGAGTGATAGTTGAGGAATTTGCGAAGATATTCGGCGAGTTTGATGCTATCCTTATGCCCACCTGCTCCTCGCTCTCTTATACCGAGGAACAGATAGCGAATAACCGTCACCTTGCATTCGAGGAAAACTTCTATACAGCTCCCGCGTCTATAAGCGGACTCCCCGCGGTAGTGGCGGGCGGAGTTCAGCTCGTCGGAAGCGCTTTCACCGAGAGAGCATTGCTCACAGCGGCGAAAATAATCGCAAAGGAGGGCAGATAATATGAAATACGAAACAGTCATAGGACTTGAGGTTCACGTTGAACTTGCCACAAGCTCAAAGATATTCTGCTCCTGCTCCGCTCATTCCTACGGTGCTGAACCTAACTCTCACGTTTGCCCCGCTTGCTGCGGTATGCCGGGTATGCTTCCTGTTGTAAACAAAAGAGTTGTTGATTATGGAATGAAGGCGGGTATGATGCTGGGCTGCCACATCAACCGCACTACAACCTTTGATAAAAAGAGCTACTACTACCCCGACCTCCCCGCCGCTTATCAGACAACGCAATGGTTTGCGCCTGTCGCCGTAAACGGACTCGTTGAAATAGAAACCTCAAAGGGCAAAAAGAATATCCGCATAAAGCAG
Source organism: Clostridia bacterium (assembly GCA_017457465.1). Lineage (GTDB taxonomy): Bacteria > Bacillota > Clostridia > Oscillospirales > CAG-272 > HGM12713. The sequence continues at coordinate 8,731 of JAFTHJ010000089.1, forward strand.
ATACACATGGAGGAGGACGCGGGTAAGCTAGTTCACGACATACGCGAGGACACAACGCACGTTGACTTCAACCGTACCAGTGTTCCGCTTATTGAGATAGTCAGCCAGCCAGACCTTTCAAGCGCTGAAGAGGTCGAGGCATATCTTGAGCGACTCAAGACACTTCTCCGCTATGCGAGAGTTGCAGAATGTGAGATGGCTCACGGAACTATGCGTTGTGACGTAAACCTCTCGGTTCGTCCCGAGGGCAGCGACAAGCTCGGTGTCAGAGCCGAGATGAAAAATATGAACTCTCTCGAGGCAATTAAACGCGCCATAGAGTACGAGACGGCAAGACACATTGACGCTATTGAAAACGGAACCGAGGTGCTCAAGCAGGAAACCCGACGCTGGGATGATATCAAGGGCAAGAGCTACGCTATGAGAACGAAGGAGACCGCGGGTGATTACCGCTACTTCCCCGACCCCAACGTAATGCCTGTAGTTATCGACGACGAGTGGTTTGACTCTATCAAGCGCTCACTCCCCGAGTTCCCCGAGGTCAAGCGCGACAGATATATCACAGAATACGGTCTTGGCGAGTATGACGCAGAGCAGCTCATAAAGAGTATCGCCCTGTGCGATTGCTTTGAGGATGCCTATGCGGTATGCAAGTCTGCAAAGGATGCCGCAAACTGGATGATATCCGAGGTTATGAGCATACTCAACGCCAGAAAGATGACCTACGATATGCTCGATATCAGCGGTAAGGCGCTCGGAGAGCTTATATTGCTCGTTACGGGCAGCAAGGTCGGAAGAGCTAACGCCAAAAAGATTCTCGCGGCTATGTTCGATGATCCCACAATAGAGCCTACAGCTTATGCGGAGGCTAACGGATTTGTTATGTCTAACGATACCGGAAAAGTAGAGGCTGTCGTTAAGGCGGCGGTTGAAGCCGATCCCAAGGCTGTTGCCGACTATAAGGGCGGCAAGGAAAAGGCGCTTATGGCTCTCTTCGGAAAGTGTATGAAGGAGCTTAAGGGCAACTGCGACCCGCAGGTTCTGAAGACTATCCTTATAGATTATATCTCTAAAGTTTAATTTTCCAACACCGAAATTCTTCCGAGCGGGAGAATTTCGGTGTTCTGTTTTTTATCTCCGTAGAACCGCCGTAAGCGGCTCCTCAAGATGGAAAAATTGCGTTTTTCATAAATGGGCAAATCTTTCTTTTCCGTTTCTGCAAATCCTTGAAAATACTGTGAAATTTATTGAAAATCATCAAATATTTTTTCGAAAATAGCCTTGTTTTATTTGATTTTATATGATATAATCTTCAAAAATAAAGATTGAGATTTTTATTTATTTTTTAAGAAAAGAGGTCAGGATTATGAAGTGTATAATCGGGGCAAAGATTCTGTTGCCCGACTCAACCGTTGAGGGCAAGGCTTTGCTTTTCGACGAAAAAATCATTGGCGTCGTATCCGAGTCGGATATTCCCGCCGAAGCAGAGGTTATATCCGCTGATGGATGTTATGTCGCGCCGGGTCTCGTTGACGTACATATACACGGCTATCTGAACGAGGACGCATCCGACGGACGTGCCGAGGGCATTCGCAAAATGGCAGAGGGAGTTATGAAGAACGGTGTTACTACCTTCCTGCCCACAACCATGACGGTTTCTATGGAGGAGCTTGAGACGGCGCTTGATGCGGTTCGCTCTCTCAAGGCGGAAAGCGTAAGCTGGAACGGCGCTTATATCGCGGGAGTTCACGCAGAGGGACCGTTTATCAATGAAAACAAAAAAGGCGCTCAAGCGGCTGAACACATCAAACGCCCCGACGCCGATTGGATAATCGCGAACAAGGATATAATCAAGCTTTGCACAATAGCTCCCGAAACAGAGGGTGGCTATGAGGCTATCAAAAAGATAAGAGAAAACAGTGATGTGCGAGTATCTGTCGGACATACCGACGCGACCTTTGAGGAGGCTATGAAGGCATTCGAATGCGGCGCTACGCACGTAACGCACCTCTTCAACGCGCAAACTCCCCTTCACCACCGTAAGCCCGGTGTTGTCGGCGCGGGACTCGCAAGTAATGCTTACACAGAGCTTATCGGTGACACGTTCCACGTTCACCCCGGACTTTTCCAGATGGTAGCAAACTGTAAGGGGGATAAGCTTGTGCTTATAACCGACTGTACAAGAGCTGGCGGTATGCCCGACGGAGAATACACTCTCGGCGGACAAAAGATATTCGTTAAGAGTATTCAGTGTCTGCTTGAGGACGGCACTATCGCGGGAAGTGTGCTCAAGCTCAATGAGGCTGTTAAGAATATGAGAGCGCACACAACCCTTCCCCTCCATAAGATAGTCGCTGCCGCTTCTCTCAACCCCGCAAATGCCATTGGTATAGGTGACCGCAAGGGCTCACTTGAAGCGGGTAAAGATGCGGATATCATTATAACCGATATGAATTTTGACATAAAGAAAACTATAATACAAGGAGAAATCAGATATGAAGCTTAAGGTTGAGGCAATTTTAGACAAGGGATTCAAGCCTATGGTTCTGGTATACCGTGAGTTCACCGAGGCAGCAAAGGCTGCGGGTGGTAACAGACTGGTTATCGGAATCGAAAGAAACAAGGGATACGTAAGCGTATTCGAGACCGTTGTTTACCCCGATGGAACGGGACACGACGATGAAAACTACGAATTCATTGAAAGAATCGTAAAGAGCCTTATCTGGATAAGAGGCGGACACAAGATTATAATCGCGGGTTCGAAACTTATCGCCGACAGACTCGCAGAGGCTTATACGCCAAACGGCGCTCGCGGATTCGACTGGGGCGTTATGACCAAGGTTTATGAAACCCCTGTCACAGTTGAATACAGAGATATAAAGGACGCGCCCGTAAATAAAGAAAACGCAGCTCCCGTAGGCAGACATCTTGACGGCTGCCGTATCGGATTTGACGCGGGCGGAAGCGACAGAAAGGTAAGCGCCGTTATCGACGGTAAGAGCGTTTACAGCGAGGAGGTCGTATGGTTCCCAAAGACTAATTCCGACCCCCAGTATCACTATGACGGAATTCTCGCGGCTATGAAGTCCGCGGCTGCTCATATGCCTCGCGTTGACGCTATCGGCGTTTCCTCCGCGGGTATTTATGTTGACAACAAGATAAAGATAGCTTCCCTCTTCCTCAAGGTATCCGACGAGGATTTTGAGGCTAAATGTAAGAATATGTACATAGACGTTGCAAAGGAA
>JAFTHJ010000090.1 GCA_017457465.1 Clostridia bacterium
TCCTATTTTCTTGCGCGTTTTTCCTGTTTTTCCTTTTGGCTATGCTGGTGGGATTCTTTAAGGGGAAAAAGTACGTATGGCAGTTTTCTGTATCGAGGATACTTATAGTTTTAGCCTCGGCGGTGGTTGCGGTATTTCTGACCGCGCTCGTGTCGTGGCTGCTTGGCGGAGCGCTTACGGGTGTCGTCTCAAAGCTCTTCAAGGGTGAGGCGGCAGGACTTCTCACGGCGCTTCCTACCATTCCTGACGCGCTACAGGCGATAATCGCGTCGCTCCTCTCTCCGTTTATATTCCTTTTGTTCTTCCTTGTTATCAAGTCTGTGGCGGGAATATTCAACGGACATCTCTGTGAGCTTGTTATAAAGCTTGTCGACAAGATAAAGCTGCGCATAGAGAAGAAAAAGCAGCTCTCGAAAAAGCTCGAGGAGAGTGCGCCGACAGAGGATGCTGCTACGGTCATTGAGGGAGAAGCGGATGCGCCCGTCGTGCTTGACGGTGAATCCGAACCCGAGGAGAAAACCGCGGAGACAGAGGAGATTTCTGCAGAGGAAGCTCCAGCACAGGCTCCTGTGGCGATTCCCAAGAGAAAGATACGGAAGCAGGATTATCTTTCCTATAGGCTTGATAAGATAGGCGCGGTATGCGGCGCGGTATGTAGCTTTTTGGTGCTTATTGTTGCGCTTATGCCCTTTGTGGGTACACTTGACACGGCAAACAGCTTCGTGCAGATGTTTGCCGCCACCGATAAAAAAGAGGAAAAGTCGGCTATTACAACTATTGCCGAGGTGTCCGATGCTCTCGCTGAAAACGTGGGCTGCAAGACCATAGAGGTGCTTGGCGGAAAGCTTGTTTACGGAGGAATCACAACCTATCCCGTGAACGGAAAATTCGCGCCTATGAGCCGTGAGACAGCTTTTATCTCGGATATGGGTGAGGCTATCGCGATGATACGCGACAAGGAGGGCGACAAGGAAGCAGCCGCGGAGGCTCTTACCGAAACCCAGCTTACCTTTGATAAGGCTACTATGACTCCTATGCTCCTTTCCGACCTGCTTTCCGCGGCGTCCGACAAGTGGGCGTACGGAGAGAAGTTCTGCGGTATCGCGTGTCCCTCGCTCGGAGAGAATTTTGACCCCGTGATGAAGGGCTTTGTAGAGATAATGAAGACATCGTCCTACGACACTATAAACGGCGATTATGAAACAATAACCAACACAGTTGCTATCGTTGTTAAGCACGACGCTATGGGCGGAATAAAGAGCTCGGACGGAGTCCTCTCTATCTTCAGAAACGAGGAGCTTGTTTCGGGCTCGGTATTTGAGCTTCTGGAAAACAGCAGAACCGCTCCTATGGTCGAGCATATAACGAACGTTGGCGTTTCGGTTATGACAAATAAGGTTGGAGTACCTAAAAACAACACAGAGCTTTACGATGATTTTATCTCGGATATGAGCGCCGCATATCTTGATGCGACCTCATACGGCGAGAGTACATACGATGAACTGACGGCACTTTCCGACTCTGTGGAAACCATTTACGACGAACACGGAATAGACCTCACAAAGGGTGTATCCTCTTGTATCGCGGCGTCTATGATAACAGAGCTTGAGACGGGAAGCGATGCGGAGATGAGAGAATTCTTTGCCGATGACGAGTCGGGTGTACAGTATTTGTCGGCAGCTTCGTCCGAGACAGACGAGGCGATAGCGATAATAGATAAAATAGCCTCCAAGGTCAAGAAGACTATGACCAAGGAAGAGCTTACGGAGCTTGTGAAGACAGAGCTTCTCGCGACCGAGGGAATCGGTGACGCTATGAGTGAGGAGGAGCTTGTCAGCACATCCGAGCGAATTGCTTCGGGTATGTATAAGGATGTTGCCGCGGGAAATCTTAAATATAAGGATGCTGTATTCGCAAATGTCGAAGAATTTGCCGAGCTGACTCGCGTCATTCCCCGCGAGGCGCTTGTTATAGAGTCGGGTGTGGTTACCGATAACAGAGAAGAAGCCGATAATCTTGCGAAAATGTTCGCTTCGGCTATGGATGTGGTTGACAGCACCTCCGAGGGCGACTATAAGATAGATGAGGTTATTACCGCATTCGGTCCTGTACTTGATGTAAGCGCGAAGACCGAGACTATAGGTGAGAAGCAGACGGCTGTTCTGCTGACCGCGCTTCTGCAGTCCGAGAAGGTTCGCGACGGCGTGGGTATGACGCTTATTCAGGCAACTAATGTTTCAACCTCGATGAACAAGGGCTATGCCGCAGGAGACACATATGCGATTCTTATGAAATCCTTGGGCAAGACAGTCGAGGTTATGCAGATATCCTCTGACGACGGAGATGCTACCGAGGCTATCACAGAGCTTATCGCGGATATAACCCCCAGTTCTGCCGAGACGCTTCAGGAGATATCCACTCCCGAGATGGTAAAGAAGCAGGGCATTAACGAAAAGAGCGCCGAGCCTGTATCGGAAATGCTCTCGGACATGTTTGGAAATATGTCGACGGCAAAGGAAGAGGGAATGCCCGAGGAGAGATATGAGGATGAGGCGAAAGCGGTTAACGATATGCTCACTATCGCGATGAGCGCGAATAAGTCGGACGAGAAGAATCTGTTCGGCACAGAGAACAGTAAAACGGGTATAACCGCTACTGACTTCGTTAACAGAGCGGCTGACTCAATTATCATTTCCGAAACCTTCGTGAACAGTGTATACGGTAAGGAGGGCGGAGAGGAGCCCAAGCTTGACCCGCTTCTCTCGAACAGACAGCTTACCTCCGCGGAGAAGACAGAGCTTATCACCGCGCTTGACGCAAAGTGGAAGACACAGCTCGAAAGCTCTGCCGACAAGACGGCTAACGCTGAATATCAGAAGGTACTGGTATCTATAGCGTCTATTGTCAATGTTCAGGTTGAGATAACAGAGAGTGGTGTTTCCGAGGTAGTCAACACACCTCCCGCAGTTACCGAGTAAAATGAATAAAAATCAGGGCTGACTCGTTTGAGTCAGCCCTACGTGTTTTGTGATTATTCGGCATCCTTTTCAACGGTATCGGCAAATCTGAAGCCCGCCGTTGCGGATACAGGGAGTGAGAATACCAGCGCGTGGGCCTCGGTGTTAACACCCGCCTCGTGCATTATCGCGCGCATAATATCTTTTTTCTTGTTTACGTCGGATACTATAAATACTATTTCCTTTTCGGAAGCCAATGAGATACCGAAGAATTTCTCGGCAGCCTTTGCTCCCGTTCCTCTCGCCTTTATAGCGGTACCGCCGCCCGCTCCCGCGGAACGCGCCGCGTCCATTACCATATCGGTAAAGCCTCTTTCGTATATAGCGATTATAAGCTCGTAATCAGAACACATACCTTCAATCTCCTTTGTGTTGTCTATCTGTTCGCCTGTGAAATATCCAAGCGTCTGCGCACCGCCCACACTCGCGAGCGGAACCGCCACGGCAACGCCTCTGTCGGGCAGGTCTATCTTCATCTCTGTGGTGAGCGACCTTGTAAGCTTTTTGAGCGAGTTTCCGTCGGTTATCGTGACGAGCATCGTTTTGTCGGTTCGCTCTATTCCAAGCAGGTCAAGTGTGCGCTTATGCACCGTGCCGTTGCAGTTGATAGCGTAAAGAATGTTTACGTTATGCTCACCGTAAAAACTTTCATATTCCTTTGTGTCCGAACGGCGGATTATAGTTATCAGAAAATATACATCTTTCATTGCGCACCTCCTTTTACAGGTCAATAATGTCATCCTCTTCGGGAGAGACCAGCTCTTCCGTGGAGGTTATCTCGATAATCGTTGCTTCCTCACTGTCAAGGACAGTATCAGTGTCGACAACAACCGAAGCAGAAGCCTTGCTTTGCTTGAGTCTGTAGATAAGACCGAGTATCTGTATGGTTATCAGGGGAGTCATAGCAACCATTGCCACAACGCCAAAGGCGTTTGTGACTATATCCTCCACGCTTCCGCCCATAGCGCTGCAGGCGCCCACGGCAAAGGGAAGAAGGAATGTTGCCGTCATAGGTCCCGAGGCAACTCCGCCCGAGTCAAACGCGATAGACGTGAATATGTCGGGAACGAAGAAGGTTAGTATCAGAGCGATAGCGTATCCGGGAATAAGGAACCACATAATCGAGATTCCCGTGAGAACGCGCGTCATAGCGAGTCCGACCGACACAGCCACTCCGATAGAGAGGGAGGTGCCGAGAAGCTTTCCGGGGATAGTTCCCGAGGTGGTTTCCTCAACCTGTTTTGTGAGTACGTGAACGGCAGGCTCTGCCGAGACTATGAAATATCCTATTACCATTCCGAGCGGGATTATTATGTATCTGAACGGCGATGCTGCTATTGCCTGACCTATGTGGTTACCTACCGACATAAAGCCGACATTAACTCCCGTAAGGAAGAGAACCAGTCCTACGTAGGTATAAAGCAGACCGATAAGTATTTTTATCAGAGTATGCTTGTTTATTCCTCCGAATATTAGCTGAAAAACGAAGAAGAAAACCGCGAGAGGGGCAATAGCCACAGCCACCTCCTTGAGATAATGCGGAATGCTCGAAAGAAACATTGACATAATGTCTCTTGATGTCTCGATGACGGGCATTGAATAATCCACCTTCGCCTCGGCATTAACGCCGAATACGAGTGAGAGTATCATTACCGCGATTATAGGTCCTATCGAGCAGAGGGCTACTAGACCGAAGCTGTCGTTATCCGCCGAGTTGTCGGAACGGATTGCGGCAACACCCACGCCGAGAGCCATTATGAAGGGAACCGTCATAGGTCCCGTTGTAACTCCGCCCGAGTCAAAGGCGAGGGCGAGGAAATTTTCGGGAACAAATGCGGCGAGAATGAATACTACCGCGTAAAAGACGAGCAAAAGATATTTGAGCTTTATTCCGAGAAGTATTCGTAGCATAGATACCACTAAAAACAGTCCGACACCGATGCCCACCGACAGGATGAGCAGAAAATTCGGTATAGAGGATATCTGGTTTGCGAGTACCTGCAAATCAGGCTCCGAAACGGTTATGAGAACCCCTACGAAGAATGACACGAATATGACCAGCGGAAGATTTCTGGACTTGGTTATAGCCGAGCCCATATATTCTCCCATGGGTGTCATTGAGCTTTCCGCTCCGAGAGTGAAAAGTCCCATTCCTATGATTATCAGCACCGCGCCTATCAGAAAAGCCAAGAGCATTGCGGCGGGGATGGGGATAAAGGTTGTAAGGAGAAAGAGCACTATCAGTGTGACGGGAAGCACAGAGGTCAGAGATTCTTTTATTTTTTCGGATAAAATAGTTTTGTTTAAAAGTTTCATCATACCTCCGCATTAAAGTTGTAATTACCTTTATTGTACCATATAACCTTGAATATTGCAAGTGGTGATAGGATTAATTTTTTGTGACTAAATTTTCTGTATTGTTGACAACACGGGTAGGCTGTGCTATAATATTAATAGGTGCAAAACGGTTGATTTTGCGCTGTTTTAACATTGCGGTGGCTGACGTTCATAGATGTGCTCCGACAGAGCATAAAATGTAACGTATAATTATCCGAAAGGAAATATTGGGTTTGGATTTGATATGAAAAATCTTGGTTATTATAACGGGAAATACGACCTCATAGAGAATATGACCGTTCCGATGAATGACCGCGCTTGTTATTTCGGAGACGGAATATATGAGGCTGTCTATACGAGAAATTACATAGTGTACGCGCTTGACGAGCATCTTGACAGATTTTACGACAGCGCTGATGTACTGGGAATAAAAATTCCTCACACGAGAGAGGAATTGAAGGGAATAATAGAGGAGCTTGTTACGAAGCTCGACTGCGACGAGCAGCTTGTATATTTTCAGGTGTCGCGTGGAACAGAGATGAGAAATCACGCACCCGCACCGGGGCTTGTCGGCAACATATGGATAACCATCAAGCCTATGAAGCTTAAGGATATATACTCTCCAATGAAGCTCATAACAGTGGAGGACACACGGTTTCTTCACTGCAATATGAAGACTCTCAATCTTCTTCCTACCGTCCTCGCCTCCGCCGCGGCGGACAGAGCGGGAGCGGATGAGGCGGTATTCCACAGAGGAGAGCGAGTGACAGAGTGCGCTCATTCCAATCTTTTTATTATCAGAGACGACCGAGTTGTGCAGACCGCACCTGCCGATAATATGATACTCGCGGGAGTGGCAAGAGCGCATATGATAGAGGCGTGTCGTGATTTCGGAATGAAGGTTGAGGAAAAGCCGTTCACGGTGGACGAGATGATGGCGGCAAGTGAGATTATAGTCACCTCATCGGGAACGCTTTGCCGACCTGCGGCGTATATCGACGGCGTTGCTGTAGGCGGAAGAGCGGGTGAGCAGCTCAAGCTCCTTCAGGACAGACTTCTCGGGGATTTTATGTCGGCAACCGAACAAAAAAAGAAATGACATAAATCGAGCTTTTTTCTTAAAGTGTGTTTTTTGGGTTGACAAAGACAACTCGAAGTGATATAATATCTTTGTATGCTTGAACACCATAATTTTGTCAAAAAGAAAGGTTTACGCTATGAATAAGGAAATATCCATTTCAACACTCTGGCAAGTGCTTAAAAATTCATGGAAGGTCATTGTGATAGTTACCTTGGTCGTAATGCTGGTCGCAGGACTTTACACGAATTACGGAATTAAGAAGAAATATTCTTCCTCGGTTACCTTCTACGTTATAAATACAAGCTCCAATTCGGAGTATACAACATCCGCCCTGCTTCAGGCGATAGACAGACTTTCGAACGACTATATTGAGATCATACTCAGTGACCTTATGATAGAGCCTTTGATTGAGGATATCAATGGGGAATACGGTTGGAATTACACACCGTCGCAGATAAGAGGAATGATATCCACCTCGATAGTCAGTGATACGTCTATGTTCCAAATCAGGGTTACAAGTACCAACAAAGAACACGCTTACATAATAGCTCAATACATAAACGACAATGCACCCGCAAAGGTAAGAGACGTAGTCAAGCCTTGGCTGAACATCGAAACACCCGAGGATGAGGGGGCTGTGGTTGAATGTATTACGGCTATCAACCATCCCCAGCTTGCGAAAACTCACGATTCGCCCAGTCTTTCAAAGAATATACTGATATCCGGTTTGTTGGCGATGGTATTGACTTATATTGTTTTCCTGTTCAAAAGCTTTTTCAATACAGTGGTCAAAACAGAGGATGATATAAAGCCGATAACCGATAAATATCCCTTGATCGGCAGAATTCCCACATGGCGCAAAAAGTAAGTGTGAGAGGGAGGAAAAAATCGTGAAAAACAAGAAGAAAGATTTAAAAATAGACAAAAAGAGATACGTACTGCTTGATGAAAACGCTCCTTTTGCGGTAAGAGAATCATTTGGTCTTCTCAGAACCAATATAATATACACGCATACCGACGGAGAGGGCGCTCCCGTATTTGGAATCACATCCGCGGAGGAGGGAGCAGGAAAGAGCACAATAATTGCAAACCTTGGACTTTCGTTCGCGCAGATTCAAAAGAAGATACTCATTATAGACGCCGATATGCGTTGCCCCA
>JAFTHJ010000091.1 GCA_017457465.1 Clostridia bacterium
AAGGATAAGCGCAGACATCAGCAGATCTATGTGTATTATCACGGTGTCGGCATTGTCTATATCCCCACAGCCGAGGAGATAGAGGAAATGTTCGAGGAGCATTTGGGAGAAATAAAATGGGAACGAGAACAAGAAGTTAATATAAAGGAGAAAACGGCATAACCGAAATCTCGGTTACACCGTATCTCATTCTTAGAAAGGGCGCTCTTGGGCTATCCTACCTGCTTTATGGTAGGTAGCCCAACGCCGCTTTTTTATAGTTTTATTATTCCGCAACCTCTGCGAATCTTATCGAGGTTATGACGATATCCTCCTTGGGAGCATCGTTATAATTGGTCTTGACGGTTGCTATCGCGTCAACGACATCCATACCGTAAACCGTGTATCCAAATCCCGCATATTCACCGTTGAGGTGGGGAGAATCCTTGTGCATTATAAAGAACTGCGAGGAAGCCGAGTCGGGAACGTTCGTACGTGCCATAGAGATAACGCCTCTGATATGGAGAAGATTATTCTCAAATCCGTTGCTCTCAAACTCGCCCTTGATAGAGGGGGAGTCTTTTTCTTTCATTGAGGCGTCGTATCCGCCGCCCTGTATCATAAAGTTTTTGATGACTCTGTGGAAGATAAGTCCGTCGTAAAATTCGTCTGCAACGAGTCCTTTGAAGTTTTCAACCGTTTCGGGAGCAACCTCGGGGAAAAGCCTTACAACGATGTCGCCGTAATCCTCGACCTTTATGATAACATAGTCGGTTTCCTTGTCGGTCTCGGTGACATTAGCTATATCAACCTCGCTGAAGTCGAGGTCATCGTGCTTTGGGGGCTCGGCATCCTTTTTACAGGAAGCAAAGGAGAGCGTGAGTGTGAAAATCGCAAGAGCGATACATATAAATTTTTTCATTTTCAATTATCCTTTCATTGATTAGCTACTCATTATTCTAACAGATAAGCTCGGGCTTGTCAATAAATTTCGGGAAAATGAAATATTTTCTCTCGTGGACGTCATAATATTCATATAAGAAATATATGGGAGGTGCTCTGTGAGGTCGAAATATGCGGAAGCCGCCGCAAAGCTTTTTTGTATTTTAGCGGCGATAGCGCTTCTGTGGCTTTTGTTTGAATATGCACTCGGAATAATTCTTCCGTTTGCCGTTGCCTTTTGCGTGGGAATTCCGATACACGCTCTGTCCGCGCGGATACACAAAAGGACGGGTTTTCCGCATCGCCTTTGCGCTTTTGTGCTTGTGCATCTTTTTCTGTGTGCGCTCGGCTTTCTTATATTTATTGCTCTGAACCGACTTTTTGGCGAGATAGAGGAGCTTGTTGAATGGCTGGGGGAGGACAGTGAGGGCATTGGCAATACGGTTGGTATCGTTTTTGGATATATCGGAGATATCTCCTCGAAGATACCCTTTATCGAGGAAATTGAGAATATAAAGGGACTTGAAAATTTCCGTGAGACGGTGGATAGCAGCGTATCGGACATTATCGGTGAATTTGTCAGTCGGGTAACATCCTCTGTCCCCACTTGGGCTATAGGCGTTATAAAGCAGACGCCGAAAGCTCTGATAACCGTGTTTGTGACCGTTCTTTCCTGTTTTTATTTCGGTATGGATTACGGCAGAATAAGGGAGGGATTGCTCGGCAGACTTTCTCGGGAGGGGCGTGAGAGAGCCGAGCGTTGGATAAGACTGACGGGCAACGCGCTCGGAAGATATGGCAGAGCGTATCTATTTATTATGCTTATGACATTTGCCGAGGTCTTTGTCGGACTGCTTATACTCGGGAAGCGCTACGCCTTTCTTCTGGCACTTATAATTGCCGTGGTGGACATATTGCCCGTGTTTGGCGCGGGGACAGTGCTTATTCCGTGGGCGGTCATCTCGATTCTTATGAGGGATTTCAGAACAGGACTCGGACTTTTGATTCTTTACGGCGCAATAACTATCGTGCGTCAGATAGCCGAGCCGAAGATAGTAGGGGACAGCCTCGGTATTCACCCGCTCATAACTCTGTTCGCGATGTTTGCGGGACTGACTCTGTTTGGAATACCGGGTATGCTCCTCGGTCCCGCCGTGGCGATGGTAGCAAAGGAATTGACCGCGAAAATGTGAAAAGAAAAGCTCCCATATGGGAGCTTTTCTCATATTATTCCTCAAACAGAGGGGTTGAGAGGTATCTGTCTCCCGTGTCGGGGAGAATGACTACTATATTTTTTCCCTTAAGGTCGGCTCGATTTGAGAGCACCGTTGCGGCGTGAAGCGCCGCTCCCGAGCTTATTCCCGAGAGTATACCCTCGGTCTTGGCGAGAAGTCTGCCCGCCGAGTATGCTTCCTGCTCACTTACCGTGATTATTTCGTCAACCACCGAGCGGTCGAGATTTGACGGTATGAAATTTGCTCCGATTCCCTGAAGCCCGTGAGGACCGCTTCTGCCCTCGGAGAGCAGGGGAGAGGAGGCGGGTTCGACCGCGATTATTTTTATATTTGGATTTTTCTTTTTGAGATATCTTCCGATACCGCTTATAGTACCACCCGTGCCGACACCCGCTACCAGCGCGTCGATTTTTCCGTCGGTGTCACGCCATATCTCGGGAGCGGTAGATTCCTCATGCGCTCTTGGATTTGCGGGATTATCAAACTGCGCGGGGATAAAGCTGTTCGGAATAGCTCTC
>JAFTHJ010000092.1 GCA_017457465.1 Clostridia bacterium
AATATCCGAACGATACCCCTTTGAGTGTCATAACATCGTTTCCGCTTGATATTGACGAGGAAAATTTTATATTGACAGGACGCGGAGCCTCCTTTGGACGCTCAAGCACCTCCATTTTGTCGAGCAGCTTTTGTCTGCTCTCGGCGGCGATTATGTTTCTTTCTCTGTTCCACGCCCTCTGCTGCGCTATATACGCCTCCTGACGCGCTATTTCCTTTTGCTGATTTTTATAGTGTCGCTCGGCTATCTCTCGGTCGACCTCTCTCTGCTTCATACTCGCGGTGTATCCGCCGTTATATATAGCGGCGCGTTTGTTTTCGATGCAAAGTGTTTTGGTTGTGACACGGTCGAGAAAATATCTGTCGTGCGAGATAACAAGAAGACATTTTTTATATGACGCGAGAAAATTCTCAAGCCACGTCATAGTTTCAACATCAAGGTGGTTTGTCGGCTCGTCAAGCAAGAGAATGTCTGGTTCACGGCAAAGCTCACGGGATAGTGCGAGACGTGTGCGCTGACCGCCGCTTAAGCTCTCAAATGGCAGATTCATAGCGTTTTCGTCAAAGCCCATCTTTTGAAGTGTAGAGGCGCAGCGCCCTCTGAATTCGAGTCCGCCCTGCCTTATAAATCTATCGTTAAGCTCGGTGTATTCGGTGACATATGAATTTTCGCTTCTGCCGCCCTCGAAGCTGCCTGTGGCAAGTATCTCCTCAAGCCGCTTGAGTCTCTTTTCGTCCTCGATAAGCTCGGGGAATGAGAGATACATTACCTCAAGTGCGCTCAATTTTTCGTTGCTTGTAAGCTCGGCGGAAAAGGCGCCGTCCTGACGGAGTACGCCAACCGATTTGTCTTTTGATATGAAAATATTGCCCTCGTCGGGGACAAGCTCACCCAGAATGAGCTTGAAAAGAGTTGATTTTCCGCAGCCGTTTACTCCGATTATTCCGAGTCGGTCTCCCTCGTTAAGAGCGAAGGAGACGTCGCTGAATATCTCATTGGTGCCGAAAGAGAGGGCAAGTTTGTTTACGCTTATCGCAATCATCGAAAACCTCGTTAAAGCTTTATTTTAACTTCCACGGCAACGCCGAGAATTCTCGCCTCTCCCGACTCAAAATCGTCGGTTGAAAGCTCGATAGGGGAGTATTCCTCGTTTTCGGGGAGAAGAAAAACGCGCTTATGCTCTCTGCGGAATCTTTTTACCGTTGCGCTGTCGCCGCCAACCAGACAGGCGACGATATTGCCGTTTTCCGCGTACTGCTGCTTGTGAAAGAGTACTATCGAGCCGTTAACCATACCGATGTTCTTCATACTGTCTCCGCAGACCTTGAGATAGAAGAAATCCTCGGAGCTGTCGATATCAGCCTGTTCGTAGCCTATAATAGTCTCCTCCGTGATTATCGGCGCTCCCGCGCGTATCTCACCGATAATTGGCACGAGCTTTCCCGAGCCGTATCTTGCCGCACTCGCGCCGACTCCCTCAAGCTCCTCTCCGTCTATCAGGTAGCTTACGTTTATCTCAAAGTAGTCGGCTATTTTTTTGAGCTTATCCGCCTTCGGGGTAGAGCGACCGCTTTTCCAGTCAGAAAAGGTGGATTGCGCGATACCTGTCGCCTTTGAGACCTTATATACCGTGGTATTATGACTTTTTAACAAAGATTCAAATTTTTTGTAGTCCATAGCATACCTCTTTCGTTATATTCAACAAATAGTTAAGAAATGCGAAATATATCTTGACAATACTTCGGAAATGCGATATAATGTATACACACAAGATAATTATAAAACAAATAAAATATTTTGTCAATAGGAATACGAAAATTACCGCAAAACAATATTAAAAAGGAGGGAAAATGTGCCGAATTTGTGGCAAATATAAGTGTCCGCCGTCCTGTCCCGAATATGAGGGGGAGAGCGCGGAGAGAGGGAGAGCCGTGGGGAGATGTCCAGTGTGCGGCTCTGTTATATGTGAATATGATGATGTGACATATTCGTACGGAAAACCGTATTGTATAGATTGTTTCAGAAAAAAAGAGGAGGGGGAGAATATGACCGAGGCAACAAAATTTGACGAGCGCGAGAGGTTAAGATGGGCTGACGAGTATCTTCGGGGGTATCAGCTCAACAGAAAGCTGCTTCGGCTTGACAGATATGAAAAGGAGTTCTTTCATACCGACGAGAGTGATATCGAGGCGTTTGGCGAGGCGCCTCTCGCCAGAGCGAGAATGTTTGAGATAAGGCATTTTGTTATGGGAATGGAGAACAGCAACGAAAAGCTTTTGCTTTATTATCATTACATAAAGGGAGAGCCTGTTGAGCGGTGCGGGGAATTGCTTGGAGTGTCGAGGAGTACGGCTTTTCGACTGAAATCAAAAGCGCTCCGCCTTGCGGCGGAGCAAATGGAAAGGAAACAAATAATTAACAGATAGTACACAAAAAATCCATATCAGGGGTGATATAAAGGACTATAATAGCCTTGTCGAAGAAAGTTGAAAATTGGAAGGCTCATTATATGGGAAAATTTGACGGAATACTTCTCTGCACGGATTTTGATTCGACTTTATATGTAAACGGAGCGATATCCGAGGAGAATTTCAAGGCAATTGAATATTTCAAGAAGAACGGCGGTTTGTTTACCATCGTTTCGGGACGCCCCGATTGGATGCTTGTCGATATGCTCGGAGCGGTCAGACCGAACACCTATGTTTGCGGTCTCAACGGAAGTGTTATCGGTATGCTCGACGGAAGCGACAAGGTCTACGAGAGCTTTGTTGAGGACGGCTTGAAAGAGTATCACCGAATAATATGCCGCGATATACCCGAGATAAAAAGGTTTCATTATTTCACCGCCGACAAAATGACAAAGGTCGACCGAGAGGATTTTTCCGACGGGCTTATTCGTGAGCATAACAAGAATGATATGTATAAGATTACATATTCGGTCGAAGCCGAGCACAGTAATTCTGTTGTGGCGCGGATATCCGAGATATTGGATGAAAGATATCTGGTTACAAGAAGCTCAATTCGGGGAATTGAGATGCAGAACGCCTGTGACTGTAAGGGGGCAGCGGTGAAGCGTCTGGAGCGGATAGTCGGAGCGGATACCCTCGTGTGCGTGGGCGATTTTGAGAATGATATAAGTATGATAGAGAGCGCCGATATAGGCTACGCCGTGGGAAACGCCTGTGAGTCGCTTAAAACCGTCGCCGACAGAATAACCGTTTCGGCGGAAAATCACGCCTTGGCGAAAATTATAGAGGATTTGGGATAGGTGACTTTTCAAGGATAACCCTCCTTAAAAAAACATTTAGATTAGCTGAATTCGATATTTCTCATAAGGAAAACTCCCGTCGGGCATTGTCATACCGACGGGAGTTGTTTTTGTTGTATTATACCCGATATTGTCATTTTCAAGCGTAGCGAAGAATTCGGTAAAGCGGTATACGGGTTATATTTCCTGCTTATTCTTTTTCTTCCACGGCAGAGAAAGCTCTTTTGCCATAGGCTCTGTGGCGAGAACGAGGACTCTGAAGGCGAAATAGAGAAATATCACCGCAAGTACCACCGCGGGGAATGCGGTGAGCTTATCCGCGTTTAGGAGATACACGGTGAGCGCCAACGGGAACGCGGCAAATATAACATCGAGAAAATAGATATCACGAAGTATGAGGCTCACGGCGACGCTTATAAGGACAAAGAGTCCAAGCTTGAATATTACCTCATAAATACCGCTCTCGACTCCCTCGAGGATTTTGAGGTCAAGCGCACCAAGCTCTGCTATCGCTGTCTCGTCAAGCAGAGTGAGCTTCGCGGCGTGTGTTTTGAGGGCAAGTCCGAGTGTGAATACCGCCACGCCAAAGATGTTTGTTGATACGAAGGCTCTCCGCTTTCCGTCGGCCTTATCGAGCACTGCGGCGTGGACTACGTTGCCCGAAACGTGCAGAATACCGAGAATGATATAGAGCATCGGGCGGTCTGAAAGCTTGTCGTCGCAAAACATAAGTATTATTTTTATCATAGGCAAAAGCGAAAATACCATACTTATATACGGCAGCCGCTCGAATATTCTTCCGACTATGACCGAAAGAACGAGCAGAGCGATAAGAATGACAAAATCTCTGTGTGACTTTGGGTGGTCTTTCGCCAGAAAAAGCTTGAGCTTCTCAAGCATACCGACATCGTCTCCCGTGGGTCTGAATGACATAAACTGACCTATCAGATATATAATTGAGTGAAAGGCGGTGAACCCCGCGCAAAAATCGGTGAATCTTTTAAAATAACTCATAACGCCTCTTAAACGAAAAAATTATATATACATTATACAATAACAAAATCTTTTTTTCAATAGTATATTTTTATATTTACGTTAAAATCCTACTTGCCGAAAAAGAAGATATGTGTTATAATAATAGTGATAATTATATTTTGTGATATCGGAGGGATATTATGAACGCAAAAGAAATGCTTGAATACATAAACGCCGGGGAGCTTGACGGCACTCTTGAGAAAATTTACGGTAAGGACTCGGTTGACTATCAGAGAAACCGTTACGCGGCGGCGGTCGACGAGTTTGAGCGTATTTACGGAGATACAAGAGAGGTAGCGCTCTATTCTGTTTCGGGAAGAAGTGAGCTGTCGGGCAACCACACCGACCACAATCACGGTTGTGTTATCGCCGCTTCTATCGACCTCGACATAATCGCGGTCGCGGCGGCAAGAGAGGATTTGGTAATCAGAGTTAAATCCGAGGGCTTCCCCGAGGATGTGGTTGATTTTTCAAAATATAACACGCCCGACACCTCAAAGTACGGCACGTCGGAGTCTATAATCGCGGGAATGTGCGCGGGATTTCTGAAAGATGGATATGCTATTGGCGGCTTTGATGCTTACACCACATCAAATGTGCTTAAGGGCTCGGGACTTTCCTCATCCGCGGCGTTTGAGGATATGATAGGAAACATACTTAACCATACCTATAACTGCGGTGCGGTAGACAACATAGAGATAGCGAAACTTGCGCAGTATGCCGAGAACGAATTTTTCGGTAAGCCCTGCGGACTTATGGACCAGGTGGCTTGTGCGGCGGGCGGTATTGTCGCTATCGACTTTGCAAACCCCAAGGCTCCTGTTATAGATAAGCTTGATTTTGACGTGACCGGGGCGGGATATAATCTTTGTATCGTTAATACGGGAGGCAACCACGCTGACCTTACCGATGATTACGCGTCGGTACCCGCCGAGATGAAGGGCGTTGCAAAGCTGCTCGGAGCCGAGGTTCTCCGAGAGGTGGACGAGGGCAATATCATTGCTTCTATTCCCGCTCTCCGAGAAAAGGCGGGAGACAGAGCGATACTCCGTTCTCTGCATTTCTTTGAGGAGAATCGCCGTGTAGCGGCGCAGAAACAGGCACTCGAGGAGGGCAGACTTGATGATTTCTTTGCGGGTGTTCTCGCTTCGGGACGTTCCTCGTTCTGCTATCTGCAGAATGTTTATACAACCAAAAATCTTGAGGAGCAGGGACTTTCTCTCGCTCTCTGTCTCGCGGATATCTATCTTTCGGGCAAGAGAGGCGCGTGGAGAGTTCACGGCGGCGGTTTTGCGGGAACGATTCAGGCGTTTGTTCACTCTGATGATGTCGAGGGCTTCCGCGCTATGATGGATTCGGCGTTCGGAGAGGGAAGATGTATCGTTCTGAAGATTCGTCCTTACGGCGCTATCAGAGTTATATGAGGCCGCGGATGTCTAAAAAGCTTGATGAAAAAAAGACGAGAGAGGGAAAGCCGCTCGGACGTGACGCGATAATACTGCTGGGCATACTTATAGTCGCGTCTGTAGTAGTGTTCGGTACATACCGTCTTTTGCTCAATTATTGGTATTTTGAGCTTGTGCTTATCGCGTATATGGTCATTGAGACCGTCTTTATTATCGCTTATCTCATATACAATCGCGGAATGTCGCGCAGAGGAGTGACGGCGGAGATGTTACCCGCCGAATGGAGTGAGGAAGAAAAGGAAAGATTTATCAGTGATGGTAAGGAAAGACTTAAAAAGTCAAGATGGATGCTTATTGTGATACTCGCTTTTCTCTTTACCTTTGCTATCGACGCTATTGAGCTTATCGTGGTACCTTTCTTTGCGGAAATGTTCGGATTATGAGCGGATACAGGATATGCGCACTATATTCGGGCTCGGGCGGAAACTCGGTTTATATCAGCGCGGCAGGGAAGAAGATACTAATAGATGCGGGAAAGAACGCGCGGTCGCTGTGCCGCGCTCTTTCTGAAATCGGGAGTGATATTTCGGAGATAGACGCGATTTTTATAACTCACGAGCATTGCGACCACGTGTCGGCGCTTGAGGTTTTGAGCAAGAAACATTCTATCCCGATACATATAACAGATATAAGCGCGGAAAAATTTGACCGTACGCCCGACGCGTTTATACATAAAAATCTTGTCAGACACGCAGAGGAATATGAGGAATATCTGGGAGAGCTGCGCGTCAGCTCATTCCGTACTCCTCACGACAGCAGAATGAGTGTGGGGTACAGGATAGATTTTGATGACCGAGAGGGAACGCACTCCTTTGGAGTCGCGACCGATATTGGTTACGTTACCAAGGGGATATGCCGAGCGCTTGAGGGCTGTGAGGCAGTCGTGCTTGAATCGAATCACGATATTGAGATGCTCAAGAGCGGTCCCTATCCCTATGACCTCAAGCAGAGAATTCTTTCTAACAGGGGACATCTTTCGAACAGGGATAGCGCTGTCTTCGGGGCGCATCTGGCGGCTACGGGAACGAGGTCGTTTTTACTGGCTCATTTGAGTGAGGAAAATAACACGCCCGACACGGCGCTTGACGAATTTGTTTCAGCCATTGCCGATATGAGTGTGGCTGTCACGGTGGCGGCGCCCGACACGCCGACGGAGATGATTTTCGGAAAGGAGAGCGAGATATATGCTTTCGGTGAAGATAATATCGGTGGGAACACTTAAGGAGAGCTATCTGCGGGAGGCGGTTGAGGAATATTCCAAGCGCCTTTCGTCCTACTGTAAGCTCTCGGTCGTTCAGCTCAAGGAGGCAAGACTCCCCGATTCTCCCTCGGAGAGGGAGATAGAGGCGGCGCTTGACACTGAAGCCAAGGCGATACTCTCGGAGCTTTCACAGCGCTCCTATAAGATAGCTATGTGTGTTGAGGGGAAGCAGCTCTCCTCGGAAAAACTTGCCGAGAAGCTTGAGGGGATATCGAACACACACAGTGAGGTATGCTTTGTTATCGGAAGCTCCCACGGACTTTCTGACAAGGTCAAGAGTGTGTGCGAGATGAGGCTTTCGGTCTCCGAGATGACCTTCCCTCACCAGCTTCTTCGGGTTATGCTCCTCGAGGGGATATACCGAGCCTTCAATATCATATCGGGAACGAAATATCACAAATAATGTAAAATAGTATAAAACCGTCCGCATATCATTGCGGACGTTTTTTTGTCTTTGTATAGAAAAATATCGGCGGTCTCACGTCTGTGAGCCCGCCGTTGCTTTATGCGATTTATTATCTTTTCTGGATAACGGTACCGCCTGTGAGCTGAATCATCTTGATAGCCTGAACCGAGAAGCTGTTAGCTTCAACGGTGAGCGGATGCTTGTTAAGATGTCCGTCAGCAAGTACTTTGAGTCGTCCTGCCTTGGCGGGAACGAGCTTCTTTGCCTTGAGTACTTCAAGGTTGACCGTCTCTCCGTCAACGAAGTTGTCGTTGATGGTACCGACGTTGATTATGGCTCTCTGTCCCTCCGCGGGAGCATCGGATTCCGCGGTTACCACACCCGCGAGGGCGTCGTCGTCGCTCATAAGGTCGTCAACCTCATCCGCGGCAACATCGTCTACCTCCTCTATTACAGGGGCAACTACGGGCTCCTCGGGTTCGGGCTCGGGCTCAACTACGGGCTCGGGCTCGGGAGTAGGCTCATCGGGATGGTTGTTCATCTTGAATATGAAGAAGATAACTACCGCGATTACGATTATCGCAAGGATTATGAGTATCCACCACCAGAACGACATACCGCCCTTTTCGGGGGTGTATACCGCGTTGACGGTTATATCTTTAGCGCCGAGAGTGTAGTCCTCCCATTCGCCCGTGAAGCCTTCCTTTGCGGGAACTTCAGGAACGTTGGCGAGCTCCTTGTCACCCTCCAGGAAAGGAACCTTAGCCACTTCAGTACCATCAGCAACGAAGGTAGCGGTGAAGGAAGCGGGCTCAACAGTCAGCTCGTCACCAACGGTGATGTTGACACAGAAAGCAGAACACTTGGAACCGTTATTGAAGTATTCCACTCCTTCAATACCGTTACCATTGGTCATCCAAGGAGTCA
>JAFTHJ010000093.1 GCA_017457465.1 Clostridia bacterium
CCGACGCTACCTCCTCGTACTTGTCGCTTCTATCTATAATAGAGGTGAAAGTCGGCTTGTTCTGATGGGTGTTGAATATCCACGTGTATTCAATTCCCTTTGTCTCCTTGATGTATTCAAGGTATGCGGGAAGATATCTTATCCACTCGGCATCAGCCTCCTGAACACCTATAGCATCGGGCTGACTTGAGAGAATAGTTGCGGCAAATATTTCAGCTCGTTGAGCCACGGGGGGCGTTACTCCCTCCGCCGCAGATGCCCAACGGTCTGCGAGAATATTCGCTGTCATAATTCTTACATCGCTTCCGCTTGTGAGCGATATCTTATCGAGATAGATGTCGGTTTCGAGATATTCTCCGTCAACATACGCCGTATTCTCGGCGCCGAAGAATTTGAAGCCCATAGTCTCAATGCACTCTGCCGCGGAATAGGGACCGCCGCAAACTATCTGGAGATATGTGCCCTTTACAACCAGCTTATATGTCATAAGCTCGGTGGACTCCTCACCGTATATCGAAGCAGAGACGGCTCTGTTCGTCTTACCTATGAGTATTTCCTTTGCTCCGTCGGTCGCTGCCGCCGCATCATCGCGGACTGCACTGACCTTATATCCGAAGCCCTCCATCTTCTCCTTGAGCTTGACAGCGACATCCTGATATCCGTCTCTCGCGGTTTCATAGACTATCTTATACTCGGAGATATCGTTTCCATTAATAGTAATCTTTTTGTTGTTCTCAACTACGGCGCTGGTATAATCGGTTACAGCCAGACTGTATGTACCGCCGTTATCGGTCATTGTCTCTACAAAGCTTGTGACAAAGTAATCAACCGCGGCACCTATATCCGCATCCTTGGGAGCCGTAATGATTATCTTCTTTCCGACTACGCGTATAGCGAACTGACCGTCCTCAAGCTCGGAGAGTATGCTCTGCGTCTGCTCGTGCTTTGTTCTGCCTACGAATATCTCGTAGGTCGACTCTATGTATTCTTGTCCTTTTTTCTTATAGTCGGTTCCCTTCTCTGGGCGCACACCCGTCTTGTCCTCTATTGCGTCAAGCAGGACATTCGTTGCCTCCTCTACCGCATCGGTAGGATTATTTGGGTGTATTACCTTAAATGTCGCCTTTCCGCCGCTGATATCCCAGCCGCTCGGGTCCTGCGGCGCCTCGGTGGTTCCCGTTTCTCCGTCGCCGTCGCCCTTATTACCGCAAGCGGTAAGACAACCGAGACAAAAAACGGCGGCAAATATCGCACACATAATCTTAATTAATAGATTCTTTCTCATCGGATTACTCCTTTTTATTATTTTTGAAAAAGCCTATAACTCCTCCATTTTCTAATTTTAGCACATTATAAATTTAGTGTAAATGTCATTAGCGGTAAACTTATATGTGCTTTTCGATACTTTTAAAATCGGAAATATCGGGACAGTTTCCAAAAATATGTTAAAAAACACCCTTTAAATGGATAATTTTGCTATAATTCTCAATATTTGAGCATCCATTTGTTGCATTTTAAACTATTGACTTTGTGATAATTGTATGTTATACTCAATACACAAAAGTGCTTCAAGGAGGTGGTAGATTGTCATATTACCGTTATGCGCTTGAATCATTCTTATCAAGCGGAGAGCATGAGCTTCACCGTTCACTGACGCCTATATCGTATGATAAAATACCCTCTAATGCTTATTTCACATACAGGTACTATACCTCCGAATCGGAAAAAGAGGGGACCGAAAACTGCTATGTAGTCTCCATAGGCTATGAGCGGCGTCCACACAACAGAGCAAAACAGCTTCATTACGACAGATACGCTATACACTATTTTGTAGGTGGGAAAGGAACCTACCTTGATTCTCCCATCAAAGCGGGACAAATGCTGATAGTCCCGCCATACAAGCTACGCCATTTTGAAAGCGACCCATCGGACCCGCTGGAATTCTATTACATCACCGTATCGGGAAAGGGCAGCGTGTCCATAGCCAACAGTGTCGGCATCAAACCCACAGAGGAGCTGACCGAATGTCCGTTCATATCGCATATTCCGGAGATTTTTTATAAGCCTTTATTCGAGAATCACTCGGAAAGCGATGTCTCGCTTTACCTTATGGGATTTTTCCTTCAGCTGATGGCGCTTCACAAGAATTTCACCTCACGCTCGTTTGATATTCCTCAAGAAAAGGCATTCTTCTATTACAAACAGGCTATACAATATATTGAATGGTATCTGCTCTCCGATATAACCCCCAACGACATCGCAAGCTATCTTCACATATCTCCCCCTTATCTTCGGAAGATTTTCGCAAAATACTGTAACTGTTCGCTTCGCGATTATCTCTTGCAAAAGAAGCTGCGATATGCCGCCGACCAA
Source organism: Clostridia bacterium (assembly GCA_017457465.1). Taxonomy (GTDB): domain Bacteria; phylum Bacillota; class Clostridia; order Oscillospirales; family CAG-272; genus HGM12713. The sequence goes on from JAFTHJ010000093.1 coordinate 2,374, forward strand.
TTGTCGGTCACTCAATGCACTGTACTTGCCGCCGCTAACGCCATAGGCTACAATGATTGTGCCCAGTTCAGCAAGATGTTTAAAAAGCACTTCGGCGTCTCGCCGGGAGAGTACAAGAGAGCACACAATCCCCAAGCGGCAAACAGCTCGGATGAAGGCTGATATTGCGTGAGCGCGGAATATACCCCGTGGCTCACGCAATTATTTTCGCCTTTGCCAACGGTAGCGACATTCTTAAAAACAATTTCGGGAAACGCTTGACAAATTTTTGAGGATGTGGTATACTGTTACGGTATAAAAGCGTTTGAGCAGGAACCAGTAGGCGAAGCTTCAGGCATCAGAGAGTTGTCGGTCGGTGCGAGACAATTGCTTGTTTTCGTTGAATTCCTCCTGTAAGCTGCACATTGAAAGCCGTATTGGCAAGTAGACTGTGTCGGCAGGGACCGTTATATCCCACGAGTGTGTCCGCACTCAATGAGGCTGCCGCCGCGAGGCGGAGCGAAGCAGAGTGGTATCACGGCATTGCCGTCCCTGTGTTTTTCCTTTCGGAAAAACGCAGGTTTTTTATTTTGAAAAATAATTTTTAGAATATATGAGGAAAAAGAAATGAGAGAAAAATTAGACGCATTACTCAAGGAAGGCGCCGCTAAAATCGAAGCCGCGCAGTCCGAAGCAGAGCTGCAAGAGGTCAAGGGAGCACTTCTCTGAAAGCAGGGTAGCGTAACCGAGCTTCTTAAGGAAATCCCCAAGCTCGACGTGGCTCTCCGCCCCGAAATGGGAAAAGCGGTAAACAACGTAAAAAATCTTCTCACCGAGCAGATAGAGGGCAGACGCGAGGCGCTCAAGCTCAAGGCATCCGAGGTCTCCCCCGACTTTGACTGCACTATCCCCGGTATCGAGCCGAAAGCGGGCGGTCTGCACCCCATCACACAGATGTGCTACGACCTTAACGACGCATTCCGCTCAATGGGATTTGAGGTCTTTTCGGGCCCCGAGATAACGAGCGAATACTACGCGTTCGACAACCTTAACTTCCCCCCCAACCACCCCGCCCGTGAGAGTATGGACACATATTGGCTCGAGGGACACGATTCGGGTGAGGCTAACGACAAGCTCTGTCTGCGCCCCCACCTGACGGGTGACAGTGTCCGATATATGCAGACACACAAGCCTCCCTATCGCTTCGTTTACCCCGGCAGAGTTTACAGAAACGAGACCACCGATGCCCGTCACGAACGCGCCTTCTTCCAGTACGAGGCGCTCATCGTGGACAAGGATTTCACGTATACCGCGGGTAAGGTAATGATAAAGAGCATACTTTCAAAGGTGTTCGGACAGGATGTTCCCGTTCGTATGAGAGCAGGATTCTTCCCCTTCGTCGAGCCCGGATTTGAGATAGATATGGGCTGTCTGGTTTGCGGCGGAAAGGGCTGCAGCGTTTGTAAGCACGTTGGCTGGATAGAAATAATGCCCGGCGGTACGCCCCACCCCAATGTTCTTCGTGCGGCAGGACTTGACCCCGACGAATATACGGGCTTCTATGTAAACATCGGTCTTGACAGACTTGTTATGATGCGCTACGGCGTCGATGACGTCCGTCTGTTCCATAGCACCGACCTCCGCTTCTTAAAGCAATTCCATTAAGGAGGATAGAGAAATGAAATTATCATTGAATTGGATAAAGGATTATGTAAAGCTCCCCGAGGATATGGACCTCACAAGACTCGCCTACGACCTCACAATGTCCACGGTTGAGGTAGAGGGCGCGGAAAATCTTGCCGAGCGCTTCGACAAGATAGTCGTGGGAGAGATAAAAGAGGTTCTTCCCCACCCCAACGCCGACAAGCTCCGTGTTTGTAAGGTAGACGTTGGCGGGGACGATATCAAGGATATCGTTTGCGGCGGCTCGAATCTTGAGGCGGGAATGAAGGTTGTTGTTGCCTGTCCCGGCGCTATGGTTCGTTGGCACGGCGAGGGTGAGCCTGTTGAGATAAAGAACGCAAAGCTTCGCGGAGTCGCGAGTTTCGGTATGATATGCGCCTCTGTCGAGGTAGGTCTTGCCGACCTTTTCCCCGCGGCGGAGGAGCACGAAATAATGGATCTATCCTCGCTTGACGTCTCCGCGGGTACACCTCTGGCAGAGGCTCTCGGACTTGACGATATCATTCTTGAGATAGATAACAAGTCTATGACCAACCGCCCTGACCTCTGGGGACATTACGGTATCGCGCGAGAGATTGCGGCGCTTTATGACCTCCCCCTCGTTCAGTTTGAGCCGTATAAGCCCACGACCACCGAGTGCTATGACGTAAGAATAAAGGACAGCGACCGCTGCCCCAGATATATCGGCGCAAAGATAGAGGGACTTTCGGTAAAACCCTCTCCGTTCGAAATGCAGAGCCGTATCTGGAGAGTCGGTATGCGCCCGATAAACGCTCTTGTTGACATTACGAACTACGTAATGCTCGCGACAGGACAGCCCACTCACGTATTTGATTCCGACCACATAATCGACCACATTGAGGTCAGACGCGCCGAGGATGGCGAGAAGCTTCAGCTTCTCAACGACAAGGAACTTGCCCTCTCGGGTGACGACCTCGTTATCGCCGATGCCGAGGGAGCCGTCGCTCTCGCTGGAGTTATGGGCGGAGCGAAGGATTCGGTTCTTCCCGACACAGACAGTGTTATCCTTGAGGTAGCGAACTTTGAGTCTCGCGGAGTCCGCAGAACGGCTCTCCGTTACGATAACCGTACCGAGGCATCCTCGCGTTACGAGAAGGCAGTCGACCCCGAAAGATGCGATCAGGCACTCTCACTCGCTATGCAGCTTTTCGCGGAGCTTTATCCCGAAATGAGCGTTACGGCGTTCAACGACCTTTATGTAAAGAAGCTCGAGAGAGCCGAGATAGACGTTGAGTTCGAGTGGCTCGACAGAAGACTCGGTAAGCGTATCCCGCAGGAGATAGTAGCCAGAAAGCTCGGCACTATGGGATACGAGGTCACATTTACAGACACTGCTATGCACATAGTAGTTCCCAGCTGGCGCTCCACGGGAGATGTTTCGATAAAGGCGGATATTATGGAAGAGGTAGCACGTATGTACGGCTACGAAAACTTCGAGGCAACCACCATCACAACCTCCTTTGACGGAGCTATCAATCAGCTCGGAGTTGACCTTGTCAGAAGAATCAAGGAATACCTCGCGTTCCGTTGCGACATGCAGGAGATATTCACATATCCTTGGATGACCGACGAGTTTGTAAACGCGCTGATGCCGAACACAGACGGAATACTCGCTCTCGCAACGCCCCCCGCCCCCAACGAGAAATATATCCGTTCCTCTCTGCTGCCCAATATCTGTAAGGCAATAGTCAAGAACGAGCATAATTTTGACGAGTTTGATATTTTCGAGGAAGCGCAGATATTCCTTGACAGCGATTACACCTCCGAGTATGCGGGAGAAAAGCTTCCCTGCCAGAAGAAGCATCTCGGATGCGCTTTCGTCGGCTCCTCGGATAAGCTCTCCGAGCTCTTCCGCCGCGCGAAGGGCGTTATAGGCTCTATGCCCCGTTACACGCATATGGAGAGCTTCACATTTGAGAAGAACGAAAAGCCCTATTGGGCAGACGATACCGTTTGGCTTAATATCTGTCTTAACGGCAAGAAGATAGGCGACCTCGCTCTGCTCTCAAAGAAGGCAGCTCTGGCTTGTGGAATCAAGGTTCTCTCGGCGGTACTCGTTGAGCTTGATATGGACGCCCTCGTCCCCCTCAAATCTAGAACTAACCGCTTCGCGAGAATGCCCGAGTTCCCGATGAACGATTACGACCTCTCATTCCTCGTTGACTCTGCCGTCAAGTGGGACGATATATACGGTTGCGTAATGTCCAAGAAGAACGAGCTTCTCCACGATGTCATCTTTGTTGACGAATACAAGGGTAAGCAGATTCCCGCGGGTAAGAAATCTGTCACCATAAGACTCGTTATCGGCTCGGGTGAAAAAACGCTTACGGGTAACGAGATAGACGCGGTTGCGTCTGCAGTCATCAAGCGTCTGGCAAAGAACTGCGGCGCCGATGTCCGTACAGTATAAAATCAAACAAAAAGGGTGTCTCACAAATTGTGAGACACCCTTTTTTTCTTCCTTTATATTTTAAGCTTCTTAAAGAGTATCGGGCAGATTCCGCCGACAATAAATACGAGCGCGAAATATCTTATCGCGTCAAAAACGAATGTGACCTGAAGAATATCCCAGAAATAGAGCAGCTTCAGGCTCTCCTTTACGGCGTAAGCCAACGCTATGCCGAGAACGACACGGATAGCCTTCTTCCACCAAGCAACGTCATAGGTAATCGGGGCCACCTTTTCCTCAAGCATCACCGCGAGAAGCAGTCCGCCAAGCATACCGTAAAACTTATAAAAGTTCTTGAACTGCGCATCCGCTCCGAACATAAAGATTATGAAAAATGGAGCAAACGCGAGGATAAGCGCGAGATAAAGCTTCTTTTTGTTTTCTGTCTTATCGTATATTATTCCGCCGATAATAGCAAGAGTTATACCAAGAATAGCGCCGACGATGACATCGGTGGGATAATGCACCCCGAGATACATTCTCGAAAAGCCGACAAGCGCGATAAGAAGTCCGACAAGCAGGTATCCACAAACCTTTTTCAGCTTTACCGCAACAGCCGTACTCCACGCCGAAAAGCTCTGCGTGTGTCCGCTTGGAAATGAATATCCTGTCGCCGTTTCCTGTCTCACGCAGCTCACCTCTCCCGAGGCAAACGGACGAGGAACCTTTGCGATATTCTTTATAACGCAATTGAAGCCAAGCGAAAGCATCGAGACAAAGAAAAGCTTTTGAGCGAAATCCTTGTTTACGGCAAACCAAAGCACCACGATGAGGACTATAAGCAGCGTTTCCTCGCCGAGCATAGTAATAAGCTCAAAAAGCCCGTTGAGAAAATCGGTTCTGATACCCTCAAGCATTTTTAAAAATTCAATCTGCATAGTTTTCTCCTTTACAGTCCAACTTACGAGATTATTGTATCATAAAAAATACAGCTTTTCAAGCGCTAACGCAAATAATGGAAAAATACCTGCAGAATACATTCGATTTTTTATCACTTAAATTTCCTGTCATAAAGCAATGCCGCGATAAGGACAACGAAGCAGGAACCCGCGTTATGCACGAGTGCGCCCGTTGTGGGATTCAGAAGTCCGGCCACAGACAGCACCACCGCCAGTATATTTATCAACATAGAGAGTGTTATGCTGAATTTAATGGTTTTCAGTGTTGCGACCGACAGCCGCTTCAGATACGGTATAGTCGATATATCGTCATTCATAAGCGCGATATCCGCCGCCTCGACGGCAATATCGCTTCCCATACTGCCCATTGCCACGCCGACGTCGGCAATTTCAAGCGCTGGTGCGTCATTCACTCCGTCGCCTATCATACACACGGTATGTCCCTCGGCGCGAAGCGCCTCTATTCCGCTGACCTTATCCTCGGGCAAAAGCTCGGACATAACCCTGCCGATTCCCGCCATTGAAGCAAAATATTCCGCCGTAAGTCTGTTATCTCCCGTGAGAAGCACCGTCTCGGTTCTCATCTTGCCAAGTCGGCTCACGACCTCACTCGCCTCGGGGCGTATAACATCCGAAAGAGCCAACACACCAATACAAACGCCGCCACGCGCAACAAGCACCGATGCCTTACCCTGTTCACGGAGAGCGAGAAGCGTCTTCTTCGAATCATCTCTCAATTCAACACCCATCTCCGCAAGATAGCTCTCGCTTCCGCAAATCACACTCTCACGGTCTATTTCGGCACAAACTCCGCGTCCGACATTCATTTTAAAGCTCTCGCTCTCAAGAATCTCCGTCTCACGCTCCCGCGCAAATGTGACTATCGCCCGTCCGAGCGGATGCTCACTTTTCGCTTCGGCGGATGCCGCAAACGAAAGGAGCTTATCTTCACTTGTGTTTTCGTCAAAGGAAATAATATCGGACACCGCAAGTCTTCCGTGGGTAAGTGTTCCTGTTTTGTCAAACGCTATAACATCCACCTTGCCCATCTTCTCGAGCGCCTCGCCCGATTTGATAACAACTCCCCTCTTGGTCGCCTGACCGATAGCCGCCATAATAGCGGTCGGAGTAGCAAGTACAAGAGCGCAAGGGCAAAAGACTACGAGAACGGTAACGGCACGTCTTATATCGCGTGTAACTATCAAAGTAACAATTGCCACAAGAAGCGCCGCGGGGACGAGCCAGCTCGCCGCCTTATCCGCCACACGCGCCATCGGAGCTTTTTTGCCCTCCGCCTCGCGCACCATACGGATAAGCCTTTGCAGAGAGCTGTCCTCTCCAACTCCCGTTGCCCTGATATCTATAGCTCCGAATCGGTTGACAGTGCCGCAATAGACCTCGTCGCCCACCGTCTTATCCACAGGCATAGACTCACCCGTCATAACCGATTGGTCGACCGATGTCTCTCCGCTCACTATCACGCCGTCAACAGGAATAGTCTCACCCGGAAGTATACGCAGAATATCGCCTCGGCGTATCTCCTCCGCCGCGACTGTTTCCTCTCCGCCCTCCGATATACGCCTACCCTGTGTGGGCGCTAGGGATATGAGCTTATGAAGTCCTTTCTTTGCTCGGTCGGTGGTCAGCTCCTCGAGTATCTCTCCGAGCGCCATAATAAACGCAACCTCACCCGCCGCGAAGAGGTCTCCGATAGCGATAGCCGCTATCATCGCCACGCTGATAAGCAACGCTGACGATATTTTACTTATTCCTCGATTTTTTATAAGCTTTCGTACCGCGCTATACAGCAAGGGCAAACCGCTCACAATAACACTCACCCAAGCGAGGTCTATCGGCAGCACTATCCCAAATCTCGGCAGAGCGAAGCTCAAAACCAAAAAAACACCGCTGACTATAGTCATAGGTACTTTTTCTAAAAACTCAATTATTCTCTCCATTTTTTCCTCCGCATATTGACATATTTTTAAATTTCGATATAATATATATGTTAATGAACACTTTGTACGGTAATAGTATATATCTTAAAGGCAAGAAATTCAACATCCATTTGAAAGAGAATGTACGATACCGAACATTTCAGAAAAAATGTATGGGAGAAAAATATGGACAGACGGCAAAGAAAAACGAGAGAGGCGATATTCGGCGCGTTCACGCGTCTGCTCGGTAAGCGCCCCTATCACCAGATAACAGTTCAGGATATAATTGATGAGGCGGACATCGGCAGAGCCACCTTTTACGCGCATTTTGAAACCAAGGATTATCTTCTCAAGGAGCTGTGCGACGAGCTTTTCGGACATATTGTCGACACAGCTATGGGACTTCCCCACTCTCATTTTCATTACGACTGCAAAATGGCATCCGATTCGGTATTTCTCCATCTGCTCCGCCATCTTCAGGAAAACGACCTGAACATTCTCTCGCTTCTCTCCTCGCAGAACAATGAAATTTTTCTTCAATATTTTAAAATAAACCTCAAAAAGCTGATACATTCCCAGTTTGCCGAGCAAGGAAAGCTGAAGGAGCGCGGACTCCCCGAGGATTATCTCGTAAATCATATCTCATCATCCTTTGTTGAAACGGTGAGCTGGTGGATACGCCGCGGAATGAAGGAAAGTCCCGAGGAACTTTCGAAATATTTCGAGGGCGTTATGACGACTGTTATATAAATAAGGAGAATATCTTCGGCGTATATTGACACGGAGCAAGAAAAGTAATATAATGAGCGGAAATTAAGGAGATATAAAATGGCACTCAATTTTTCATTCTTTTTCACAAGTATTCTTCTCGGCGTAGGTCTTGCAATGGATGCTTTCTCGGTATCCCTCGCGAACGGACTCGGAGAGCCGAATATGAAGAAGCGCAAGATGTGCGGCGTGGCGGGTATTTTCGCCGCTTTTCAGTTTGTTATGCCAATGACAGGCTGGATATGTGTATCAACCATAGCGCAATATTTTAAAATGTTCCAAAAATTAATCCCGTGGATAGCACTCGCGCTCCTCGGTTTTATCGGAGGAAAGATGCTCTACGAGGGCATAAAAAACAAGGACTCCGAGGAGGAGAAACCCGCAGTCGGCTTTGCCGCTCTGCTGCTTCAGGGAATCGCGACCTCTATCGACGCCCTCTCGGTCGGATTTACTATCTCGGAGCACAACCTGCTCGAGGCTCTGCTCTCCTGTGCGCTCATAGGCGTTGTCACCTTCTTTATCTGCCTTTCGGGAATAGCTATCGGCAGAAAGGCGGGAACCAAACTCGCGGGTGGTGCGGGAATCCTCGGCGGCGCTATACTTATATTCATCGGACTTGAAATATTTATCACAAGCTGGTTTTAACAGCCGTATAAGAATCGCGAAAAAGTCTCAAACATACAGAAAAGACAGACAAGCTTCGGGCTTATCTGTCTTTTTTCTATATTATTTTATTCTGAATTTCCGTCGGAGCTTAAAGACATACAGCGATATAAGTCTTGTCAGAGCTATATCGAAGATGACAAAGGTTCCGTTTGCGAGGAGGAAGAATACCGCCCATATCACGGTGATTATATCCGCTTCGATAAAGAGGAGCCATCTCGCCACAAACATAAGAATAACAAGCGCGAGATTGAATACCGCCTCCTTGATTACCCATTGCCATACCCTGCTACTCAATCTCTCTATTTTCTCCTTGAGTATCGGATAGAACCCGAAGAAAAGCAGATACATTGCCGCGGGAAATTTATTCGGCAGAAGCACAGTCGAAAGCACTCCCGTGACGGCATAGACCGCCCAAGGCGCCGCTCCGCCGTACTCTATTACGGTAAATATTACGAACAGAGAGGCGATAACCGCCATTGAGATGTCAAGCACCTCTATGAGTGAGCCGAGATAGAGCGTCACCACGCCGAGTGCGCTCATCATAGCGCATATCGTCAGCTTACGCGTCTTCTCGCTTCTTTCGTTAAGATTCATAGCCTTCCCTCATTAACAGCAGGAGATAAGGTCTCCGCCGCAGCATTCGCAGCAACAGTCCGCGCAAAGCAGTCCCGAGCATACGTCGCAGCCCGAGCAGCCTCCCGCCGAGGTGTTATACCCTCTGCCGTAGCCGTTCGCGCGTTTGGCGAGCTCCTGCTGTGCCGCGTAATATTCCTGATTATATGGGTCCATCGAACACGCGATATCGAAATATCTCTGCGCGTCAACATAGTGTCCGCGCCTTACGCAGATATATCCGCGAAGGAAGTTCCACTCGGCATCTCTGTTCTCCTGGGGAACCTCGTTCAGTATTCTGTCTGCCTCGGCGTAATGACCGCTGTTTATCATTCTTCTTATCTGCGAGTATTTTGGGTTGCCCGTCGAGGATTCGTTTCTCGCGTATCCGCCCGAGGCTCCCGACGAAGACGCTCCCGCCGCGCGCATTTTCTGAATCTCCTCATACGCCGCGTTTATCTCCTTCATCTTCTCACTCGCAAGGTCGGCAAGGTCGCTGTCGCGGTATTTATCGGGGTGATATTTACGCGCCAGATCTCTATATGCTTTTTTTATTTCTTCGTCTGTGGCGTTTGATGAAACGCCCAGAACCTTATACGGATCATTCATCTGTATTCAAATTGTCCTTTCTGCGGCAATTTTTGTCTTTTTTATCTTTTTTCTCCCTGTCTGCCTCACCCGCGAGAACAGCGTCCACCGCGCGTGGCATACCGAGATAAAATACGTTATATACTATGCTCTCAAGATTTTTGTTATCCCCGAAGTCAATAAGGTCAAACGCCGCCTCGGCATCGCACAGCTCGTTCTTCAGGGCATCTGCTATAAGCGTACGCTCACGCTCGTCAAGCTCCGAGCCGTACATCAGGGCAAAGGGATTGTATCTTTTCTTTTCAATATCCTGCGCGAGGTCGTCGAGCGCGTCCGTGACGTATATCCATCTTCCAACGTGATATCCGATATTGTGCGCTATGCGCCTCTCGCTTCCCTCAAAGCCAAACTCAACTATCCCTGCCAGAAGCTCACCGAATATGTCCGCGGGGATATCCACACTCGCCTCTTGCGAGGACTCAAACTCGGCAAGTCTCGTAAGCTTCTCCGCGATAAGCGCGTCAAGCTCCGCCTTGTCTCCCTTTTTCAGAGCCTTCCGTCTCATTCTCTTGACGGCAGGTCTGGCGAAAATAGCCGCCGCTCTCTTCGCTCCCCTCTCGTCCGAGATATCATCGTTAAGCTTATGATAGGTAAGCAATGCCGCCGCATATGCGCAATAGTCAAGCTCACGGTTTCGCTCCATCATTTTTCTTTTGCGGAGCGGATGCGCGATACAACGCCGCCTTGAGAAGCTTACATCCTCTCCCGAGAGCGAAAGTCGAAGCAGAGCCAGAAAAGCAAAATCATAGCTGAGCGTCATTCTTGAGCATTGCCCCGTACATTTTCCCATAGCGCGGCAAAGACCGCAATAGGCTCCCCTGTAATATTCATAGTCGGCAACCTTCAGCTCGGGGGTATAGGTTTTCACATATCCGAACATTCAAGCCTCCAAGGTCAAAAATCTCTTGTTTAATGAAAATCTCTCTTTATATAATAACTCATTTATTATTAGCAATACAACACTTATTTGTAAACAATTTTCATTTTCCCGACTTTTTGGTGTGATTTTTCTTCTTTTTAGCGGCAGAAAATCCGAAATAGCCTATCTTTTTGCCAAGCTCGAAGTATTCTCCGTGCGCGAACGCCGCAAGTCCCGCCCGCTCGAGGTGTAGCTTTCCGCTGTTATCGACGAGCGCCTCATCGACGTCAACCGCCACAATATCCGCGAGGAACATATGGTGTGAGCCAAGCTCGACGATATCGGTCACACGGCATTCAAGCGAGAGCGGCGCCTCCGCGATAACAGGACAGGCAACCCCACTTGCCTCCTCCTTTGTGAGTCCGCATTTAGCGAACTTATCAACCTTCGCTCCCGTATAGATGCCGCAGTAATCCGCCGCCTTTATCAGCTCCGCCGTCGTGAGATTTATAACAAACTCCCCGCGCTCCTTTATTATATTGTAGGAGTGGCGGCTCGGTCTGACCGATATATATGTCTTTGGCGGAACGGTATTGACTATTCCCGTCCACGCCACCGTGATTATATTCGAGCGCTCCATATCTCCGCAGCTCACCATAACGGGCGGAACAGGCGCCACAAGCGCACCTCCGCGCCACTTTATCTTGCTCATAAATTATCTCCTGTTCTCTGTAATATCCCGAATGACCTCACCCGCGGCTATAAATCCCGCGACGGGAGGAACGAAAGAGATACTCGCTGGGGGAATCTTACCGCCCTCCGCGCCCTCGGGACGGACAGGTCTGTGCGGCTCCTCCTTTGAATATACTACCTTTATATGAGAAATTCCTCTTGCCTTAAGCTCTCTGCGCATAACTCTCGCCAGAGGGCAGACCGAGGTCTTTGAAATGTCGGTCACCTCGAACGCCGTGGCGTCAAGCTTGTTTCCCGTTCCCATACAGCTTATCACGGGAACTCCCGCCGCCGCCGCTCTCGCGGCTATTTCTATCTTCGCCGTGACGGTATCGATAGCGTCAATTATATAATCGTACTGTGAAAAATCAAGCTCGGTATCAGGCATAAAGAATATCGGCAGAGCTCTCGCCGATATCTCGGGGTTTATATAGCGGAGCCGCTCTGCCACGACCTCCGCCTTGAGTCTGCCGATAGTTGACTCAAGTGCGCAGAGCTGACGGTTGATATTCGTTATGTTTACGGTGTCATTGTCTATTATATCAATAGCGCCGACACCTCCGCGAGCCAGTGCCTCCGCCGCGCCGCAGCCAACTCCGCCCGCGCCGAAAAGCGCCACGCGAGAGTTTGCGAGTCGCTCGAGTGCCGACTCTCCCAAAAGCATTTTTTCTCTGTCAAATCTGCCGACCATAAGCCCTCCGTCAGAATTTATGGGGCTGTTTCAACCTCAAACTTGAACAGCCCCATATTAAAATCAAGCAAAATATCGTCAAATCACTCTGTCAAAGCAGCCTTTGCCGCTCTTATACTGCCAATACGTCTGACACCGCAGATTATCGAATCTGCCACCGCCGTGATAGAAAGTATCGCGATAAACGGGAACATCAGGAATGTGTTGATAGTCAGATAGGAATTAAATCTCAAAAGTGTAAACGCGAACAGGAGTGACATTATCACGAAGAAGAACCAATCGCCTCTGTTACGTTTCTCCGAATTCGATATCATTATCATAGGAATGAGCAAAAATGCCCAGACATAAAGCGATGAGAGCGAGGGCACTGTTATTATCACGAGTATGCCGAGCATCCACATCTTCCACTTCTTCTCCTTGTGAATGAAGGGAGCGAGTAGGAAACAGGCAACACAGACAAAGCACCACATATATGCCGCAATCTTTATCGCGGGAGCCGGAATACCCGTGTATCCCGCAATCACCGATATCGCCGTAGTCGAGCCACCCGAGAACGAGGTGATGTTTCTGAATATCTGCACGAAGCAGGAAAATCCGCCAAAGGGTATGCTGGGAAGGATGAGCATAAGAACGCCGTATATCGCGCATCTTATAGCCTCCTTATAGCGCTTGTCGGTAAGAAGTCTCCAGCCGAATATCACAGGATAGAGCTTGAGCGAAAAGGCGAATGCCAGACACAGAAGTCCTATCTCTCGGTGTATCTTATTCTCACTGTTATAGGTAAAGGCATAAACAAAAAGCGCGATAAGGCAGAAAAGAATCATATTTCCGCGTTCGAGCATATGAAGTATCGGAACGCTGAATATCGCAAAAAACGCAAAAAGAAACCTTTGTGTTTTGCTTCCCTTTACGCTCTCGTAAATAAGAGTATAAAGTATCACCGTTAAAAGAAGTGTGAATACCGTTATAAAGAATATCGCCTCGGAATACTCTCTCCAGGTCAGTCTTTCATACCAGCCGGACTGATTAAACGCCGTGGGAAGGAACCTTGAGCATATAAGATATATAAGATTTGCCATAGGCGGATATATAACGTGTCTTACGGTATATACCTCGGGACCCTGTGACGCGTCTCTGACCGAGTTGAAGAAGTCCATAAACAAATCCTTTGTACGCGCAAAGAATATGTCGACAAACCCTGCCTGTCCGCGAACCATATAAAATATGACGTAAACCGTGAAGCTCAACGCCATCAGCATTACAAAAAAGCGTGCGGGGGACATATTTTTCCAAAACGAGGAGAATGCATTTCCCGTTTTTTTATTCGAATTAGAAAGCTTTTCCCGATCCATACAAACCTCCGTAAACGATAAAAGCTGATATCATCTACATATTATACCATATATTTACGCAAAATGCAATATATCTTTTTAATTGAAATCAATTCTTTTATTTACATTATGTATCGCGCATTATTTTTCGCAAAACTGTTTACTTTGAACAAAATAAGTGTTATAATTGTATGGTATAAAGCTAAAAAATAAGGAGAATGACCTATGGAACAACTTGAACACGTACATAAAATCCTGTTTGAGGCACTCAAAACCGTGAAGAATCTTTGCGAAAAGCACGGTATACAGTATAATCTCGACGGCGGAACACTGCTCGGCGCCGTAAGACACAAGGACTTTATTCCGTGGGATGACGACGCGGATATAACTATGAAGCGAGAGGAATACGACAAATTCGTTGCCGTAGCACACGAGCTTCCCGCTCCCTATAAATTTGTCAGGCCCGGTGAATACGGCGGATATTTCTTCGACTTCGTTCCCCGTATACTCAATATGGACGAGCCTCTTCGCGAGGAAACTCCGGAGGACACCGCACAGAACAACTATCAGAACCGTGTGGCTGTCGATATCTTCGTGCTTGAGGACGCTCCTTCGAGCCAACTCGCAACAAAGCTCTCAATACTCCGTCAGCAAATACTCTACGGATACGGTATGGCGCACAGATATCCGACAACGGTACGAGAACATTCCTTTATCGACAAGATGAAGATAGGCGTTCTAAAGACTGTCGGCAGAACGATGTCGCTCGAAACGATAATCAAAAAGCATCAGAAGGCAAGTACCAAGCACCGCGGAAAGCCCGGAGAATATCTTTTCTCGAGCAACCCCATTATGAAAGAGGTTCATATCCTCTTCAATAGAGAGGACTACGAAAGCTCGGTAATGCTCCCTCTCGGAGACGAATTGTTCAGCTGTCCTGTAGGCTGGGACCGTGTGCTTAAGGGCTTTTACGGCGATTATATGACACCCCCGAAGGAAGAGGACAGACGTCCTATGCACATCTAAATGAAAACAGATATTATTAAAAACAACAAAAGAAAAATAAGAGACCTCTTTTTGAGCATAGGAGCAACCGCGATACTGAATATCGTTATTCAGTTCGCTATGTACCCATTTCTTGAAAGAAATCTCGGCGAGGAAAAGTACGGCGTTGCCCTCTCTATTCTCTCGCTTGTGGTAATTCTTGCGGGTACGCTTGGAACCTCGGCGAATTACTCGAGAATGGTCTCGAGCGGCTCTGACGGTATTCCCTATACCAACGGAGACTATAATGTAATATTGCTCTCTGTCTCGCTTCTCTGCGGACTTGGCGGAATATTCTATCTGCGCTATCTCGGTATCACCTCGGCGATAGCCGCCGTGCTTTTTGTGATACTCGTTGTTTTGAGCGCTCTGCGATACTATTCCGACGTTGAGTTCCGAATGAAAGCGGATTTTGTGCGGTATATGATATATTATGCCGCCATATCCTGCGGATATCTTCTCGGAATGCTTGTCTATAAGCTGACGGGCGAATGGATGTCGGCAATTATTGTGGGCGAGGCGTTCGGTGTGCTTTTCGTCATCTTCGGCGGAACGATATACAAAAAAGACACCTTAAAAACCTCATCGAGCTTTCCGCTTGTCTGCAAGAGCCTCGGATTTCTACTGCTCTCTAACCTTATCGAAAACCTGACGCTCAACGCCGACCGTCTGCTTCTTATGGTATTTTCGGGCGGAGTTGCCGTCTCGGTTTATTACACCGCCTCTCTGCTCGGCAAGG